>JAISCT010000039.1 GCA_031265355.1 Oscillospiraceae bacterium
ATAAAGCCCTATCATGCCCGTGTTTACCTGAACGGCGAAGCGAACGCGGCTTTCCTTGATTTTCGCAATAATCGCGTCGCGCATATCGGCATAGCCGACCGGCATTTCGGCAAGGCTCAGCGCGACGGGAATCAATACGCCGTCTTTCGGCGTTCCCATGCTCTTTCGCTCGTCATTCATTCCGGTTTGCCCTCCGCTTCCTGTATGACATCCAAAGCATATGGGATTTTACGCATCCGGTTTTGCAGTTTTGCGGCTTTTGTCCTGCCATCCATCGGTTTCGTCGTGCTTTTAGGGATAACCCATATTTTCCCGAGACGTTCCGCGCCTGCAATTTGTCCCTTGACGCAGAGCAATTGCACTTGGCGTGTCGTAATGCCCCATAGTTCGGCGGCTTCTTTCGCTGTCATTGAATCCATAGCGGTACCTCTGCTGTTCCTTAAAATGCTAACAGTGTCATTATATATCGTTTTTACGAAAATAACAACTGCTTGCAGGAATAAACTTCCTTGAAAAACGACCTTGACAAAACGTGTCTTTGGTGCTGTTTCTTTGTTCTGTCACCGTTTCACCTTGTACCTCCGATTTCGATTCGCCCCAGTCGCGACAACGATTCCCTCGGCGACAAGTTCCGCCAGCAGCCTTCGGGCCGTCGATGTTGCGCGGTCAATCATCGCCGCCGCTTCAGCCGCCGTAACCTCGCCGTTTCCCTGCAGGTATGCGAGCAATGTGTCGCGAATGGCTTTATCGCTCGTTTGCGCGTTATCGCTCATGCCGATGAGCGATAACGGTACGGTGGTCCTAAATATATCGCCCTCTATCAGTTCCGGTTCTCCGCCGTTTGTATAGATTTTCGTGTACTTATACAGATTGCGAACGCCGGAGCCGAGTGCGTCGGCGTAGCCGATGTTTACAAAGAAGTTCGCAATCAGCGGATTTTTCGGCTGCGGTGTGAATGTTTCGGGGGTAAGCTTGCCGGGTAATTTTGGCAAGCACCAATTTTCGGTAACGATGCGGTCACGCTCGATGATGACCTTCGCCGGAACCGTGCTGGTAAATTCGCGATGCGCCAGAATGTTGCTCACAAGCTCGCGGGCCATTTTGGAGCGCGGACTGATTGACAAAACGCCCTCGATATAAAACCTGTCAAGCGTATGTTTGGAAATAAATTCCATAATCTTGTCAAACGCCTCGATGAGGTTGCACGACACGCGCAAACGGTCGTCGTAGCGGTCCAAGTTATCGCGGCGCAGAATACAATCTGTGACATAGCCTGGAAGAACGGAGCGGATCACTTCCTCGCGACCCAACAACAATATCGCCGCGAGCGTGTAGCCGGGATGACCGGATTCTCGATCAAGTTGATACAGCCCCGCGCTCTTCAGAATGTCTATATCGGGCATACTTTTCCACGGGTGGTCAACAATGCGCGTCGTCGCCATGATCCGGACTTTTGGCATCAGGTCATCCAGAAGCAAATCGCGCGCAGTGATGAAGGGGTAGATTTTGTCCTCTGTTGACAATCCCTTTTTGCGCGCGCCTATTTGCCATATCAAATCAGGGCTGCGTGTGACATCAAAGTCGCCGTCGGCGTTGCGGTCGAAAATTTTGCTGTTGTACATCACAAGCTGTGAGGTCAGCGGAACGTGGCAATACAGAATCATTTTGCCGTCAATCTCAGCTTCCTCAAGTTCGACAAACAGCGTTGGCTGGAACATTTGAGGATTGTTGAGCGCGTTTGCGAAGTCTTTTTTCAGTTGTTTGACAGCCTCCGGCGCGACGCCTGTGACAGTGCCGTCGTCCTCAACGCCGAGAAGCACATCTCCGCCGTATCGGTTTGAGAAGGCGCATACCGTCTCATATACCGTATGCGACAATTTGTCGTGACAGCGTTTGAATTCGACAGTCAGCCCCTCGCCGTCGCGAAGCAATTTTTGGATTTTAGCGTTCATCACGGCACTCCCTTCGAAGAGAACACTCAATGTTTTAAGCAGCCGATTGGCACGATGTACACGCCGTCGGAGCGACGATAGGCCAGTTCCGTCGCCGTTAGCACCATCAGGAAAGAGGGCGCGCGCATTTTGTCCACATTCACTTTGCCGCGGAGCGTTTTCAGATTTGCGGCGGCGGTTTCTATCTCTGCTGCCCCCATCTTGACCTCTATCGCGCCCCAGCGTCCGTCTTTCAAATGCACGATAGCGTCCGCTTCCAATCCGTTTTTGTCGCGATAATGAAACACCTCACCGTCCATCGCCTGCGCGTAAACGCGCAAGTCGCGTATGCAGAGAGATTCAAAGAGCAGCCCGAACGTGTTGAAATCCGAAAGCAAACTGTCCGGCGTGGCGCGGAGCACGGCGGTGGCGATTGACGGGTCGATAAAATGACGTTTCGGAGAAGTCCGCAGTGCGGTTTTGGAGCGCATGGCCGGATTCCAAGCGGGCAGATCCTCCACGACGTAAATGCGGCGCAGCGCATTGAGATAAGCGGCGATTGTCTTTTCGGATATGGAGTCCTCGTCCCCGGCCATGTCTTTTCGGATCGTCGTCATATTCGCCATGGTGGACACGTTCCGAGCGAGCGAACGCATCAGAGTCCGGACGCGCACGGGATTTTTCTCCACACCGTCCACGCGGGACACGTCCGTATGGATCACCGCGTCCACATAGTCGTACACGCGCCGCAAAGCGACAGATTCCTTTTCGCCGATTGACGCGGGCCAGCCGCCTCTTGTCAGCGCAAACGCCAGCCTTTCAAGGGTGAGCGCCGACATTCCATCGCCGTCGCAGCAGTTGTCGAACAACGTTTCCAGCGAAATATCGCCGCTTGATTCCAGAGATTCAAAGAGGGTCATCGTCCGCATAAGAAGCCGCGAGATCCGACCCGTGCCGGTGTGCCGGACGGCATTGTCTTTCGGCACGGCGGAACCGGTCAGGATAAACTGGCTGCTTTCCCCCCGCTGGTCCACCGCGAAACGCACGGCGTCCCACAGCACCGGAGCCATTTGCCACTCGTCAATCAGGCGCGGCGTTTTGCCCCTCAAAAGCAGCGACGGTTTCGTGTCGGCGGCCTTGAGGTACGATTCGGTGTAATCCGGGTCCTGCATCAGCAGTTTGCTCGCCGCCCGTTCCGTCGCTGTTCTGGTCTTTCCGCACCATTTCGGTCCCTCGATCAGCACCGCACCGGATGCCTCCAACGCGGCGGTCAGCACATCGTCCGCAATGCGCTTCAAATATTTCCGTTCCATGGCCCCAGCGCCTCCCAATCGCGTTGCGATGTGCTATGGCATAAGCATAGCACGCGGTTCCGAGTTTGTCAAACATTTGATTCCGAGTTTGGCCTATTTTTGATTCCGAGTTTGGCGCAACGGCACAGGAGAGCCCCTTCCAGCGGGCGGCCGTGCCGAACGCAGAACCATCTCGTCCGCCTCCCTGACGCCATTGCCCTGATCCTTAAAATACACCGTGGCCCACTATATGCTGTGAAAAAACACAACATATAGTGGGCCACGGTTTTGAGAACAGTCCCGAAGAGCCAGCTTTTTACAGCCACGCGCCGAAGCGGCGGATGTAGAAGCGTTTGACCGCTTGGGCGGCGGCGAAGTAGCCGGCGAGGAGAAGGGCGAGCCAGGGGGCGAAGCGGAGCGGCAGCGGGGCCATGTCGAGGCCGACCGCGAGACCGGAGAAGCCCATCACCAGCGGGAGAACGGCGACGACGAACGTCGACAGGCAGAGGGCGGCGGAGGGCCGGCTCTGGAGGAAGGGAACCTTGGCGGTGCGGATCATGTGGATCACGAGCACCTGCGACACCGTGCCGAATACGAACCAGCCGCTCTGAAACAGCGGCGCGGCGTCCGCGCCGACCGCCCACCACAGCACGGCAAAGCAGAGCAGGTCGAAGACCGAACTGAGAGGCCCCATGACGGCCATGAAGGTGCGGATCGACTTTGTCTCCCACCGGCGCGGCTGTGCGATGTATTCCTTGTCCACGCTGTCAAAAGGGATGCCCATCTGCGAGAAGTCACAGAGCAGGTTCTGCGTCAAAATCTGCACGGGCAGCATCGGCAGAAACGGCAGAAAAACACTGGCGGCCACCACCGAAATCATGTTGCCGAAATTGCCGCCGGCGGCCATCTTGATGTATTTTACGATGTTGCCGAAGGTACGGCGGCCCTGGATGACGCCCTCCTCCAACACCATGAGATCCTTCTTCAGCAGGATGATGTCGGCCGTCTCCTTCGCGATGTCCACGGCGCTGTCCACCGAGAGGCCGACGTCCGCCTGGCGCAGAGGCGGCGCGTCGTTGATGCCGTCGCCCATGTACCCCACCGTGTGGCCCTCGGCCTGGAACGCCGCCACGACGCGCGCCTTCTGGGTGGGCGAGAGTTTGGCAAACAGATCGCACCGCCCCAACGCCGCCCGCAGCGCGGCGTCGTCCATCGCCGCCACGTCGGCGCCTGTCAGCACGGTGCCCACGTCCACGCCCACCTTGCGACACACCTTAACCGCGACGCCCGCACTGTCCCCGGTCAGCACCACCGTGCGGACGCCGTGGGCCCGCAGCGCGGCGATGGCGGCCCCGGCGCTCTCCTTCGGCGGGTCGAGAAAACCCACGAAACCGAGGAGCACCATGTCCTGCTCGTCGGCCACGCCGAAGGTCCCGCTGCCGGGCACCTCGTTTTTTTGGGCCACGGCGAGCATCCGGAGCCCGTCGGCGTTGTGCGCCTCATAGAGGGAGAGCGCATGCCGGCGGGTCTCCGCATCCAGGGGAGACACCGCCCCGTCCATCTCCACAAAGGCGCAGAGAGACAGCAGTTCCTCGACGGCGCCCTTGGTGATGAGCTGGCGCTTCCCGCTCTTGTCCTCCAGCACAACGCTCATCCGCCGCCGGGCGAAGTCAAACGGGATCTCGTCGACGCGGGTATAGGTCGCCGGCAGGTCCGAGAGACCGGCCTGTTCGGCGCGGCGGATGATCGCGAGGTCGATGAGGTTTTTAAGTCCCGTCTGAAAGCGGCTGTTCAGGTAGGCATGGCGCAGTACGCGCGCGTCGTCCTCCCCGTGCAGGTTCATATAGACTTCCAAAACGACCCGGTCCTCGGTCAGCGTCCCCGTCTTGTCCGTGCACAGGACGTCCATTTCTCCAAAGGTCTGGATAGCGCCCAGCGTCTTCACGACGACGTTCTGTTTCGACAGCGAGACGGCGCCCTTTGCCAGCGTCGAGGTCATGATGACTGGCAGCATCTCCGGCGTCAGCCCCACCGCGACGGTGACGGCAAAGAGCAGCGCGCTCACCCAAGTCCCTTTCAGCAGACCGTTCATGAGAAAGACGACGGGAACGATTAGCATCATCCACCGCAGCAGCAGCCGGCTCACCGCGTCCACGCCGCGCTCGAAGCTGTTCTTCGCCCGGTCGCCGGAGAGGGACAGGGCCAGGGAGCCGAGATAGGCGTCGCCGCCGGTGGCCAGCACGACGCCGGTGGCGCTGCCGCTGACGATGTTGGAGCCCATGAAGCCGATGTTCGGCAGGTCCGTCGGCGCGCTGTCGGCGTCCGGCGCGGCGTCGCTGAATTTTTCTACGGGGTTCGACTCCCCAGTCAGGGCGGCCTGGGCGACAAACGTATCTTTGGTGGACAAAAACCGGATGTCCGCGGGCAGCATGTCCCCGGCGGAGAGCCGCACGATGTCGCCGGGCACGACGGAATCGATCGGGATCTCGGCCCACTGTCCGTCGCGCCGGACATCGGCCCGGTTGGAGATCATCTTGGACAAGGACTCGGCGGCGATGTAGGAGCGCTGGCTCTGCACAAACGCGACGAGGCTCGACACGACGATCAGAGACAAAAGAATACACATGGTGAAATAATCGGGCGCGGACGAGGCGATGACGTCGGTAAAAAACGTGATGACGGCGATGACGAGGAGCACCATGTTGAAGGGATTGACCGTGGCCTCCCGCAGCCGGCGCAGGACCGTGTGGTGGGCCCCGACGGTGATGCGGTTTTCGCCGTACTCGTCGAGACGCGCCTCCGCCTGCACGCTCGTCAGCCCCTCCGGGGTTCCCTCCAACGCCGTAAGCAGCGTGTCAAGCGGCCGCGCGGCCCAGGCGCGGAGTTTGTCTTCGTTGTGACGCCGATTTTGCAGGCGCCGCTTCTGCGCGGCCGCCTTTCGAAACAGAAACATCGGGGATCCATCCTTTCCCTGTCAAATACGCCGGCGTGTCCGGCGCGTTAGTACCTTGTTGCCGCAAAGCGGCAACAAAAAACAAGAATGTGGGTTGTGGGTTGCAGGTGCAACCCACGTTAGGAGAGGGATCCCGCGGCGCGGCGTCAAAAAGGCCGCAAAAAAGCCGCCTCCCGGGAGACGGCAGACAAAACACGGTACGCCGCTGTCCATCACGCAGGGGCAGGCCCCATCACGCCTGCCGGGCAAATGCCGAACAGGGAGTTGTTAGGGCGCCCACATGACAATGACAACAGCGCCGGTCCCAGGGCCTCGCGAGAGGGGCCCTGCGCAGTCTGCCGGCCGATGACGCCGCCCGCGCGAAATCCCGCGCTGCCCAGCGGACTTCGAGGTTTGCCTTCCATCTCATCACGCCCCTCTCACGCGGCGCGCCTAAGACGCGCCGCCCTTTTACACCCCCGCCCACGGGGGATATCCGCTTATATTGTACCACCGTCCGATCCCCATTGCAAGCCGTGAGGGCGAACAGTTTCAGCTTCGCTGTATCGCCCTCGTGGATGTGCGCACGATCAGCCTCGGCTTGTACAAATAGCCCTGGCCGCTTTGCTCTCCGGTTTTGATCATTTCGAGCAACAGCGCGACGGCCTTTTCGCCCAGTTTCTGTTTCGGGTGGCTGACGGAAGTCAGCGGCACTTCGCAGCGTTCCGCAAGGCTGCTGTCGTCAATACCGACCACGGAGATGCCCTCCGGCACGCGAAAGCCTTCTTTTTTGCAGAAATCCAACAGCTCGACCGCCACTTTGTCGTTGTAGCACATCACGGCTGTGGAGGCCGACAACATCGCCCTCACACGCTCTTTCGAGAGTGTGAAAAGCGAATCCAACTCCCCGGTTGAAAACCACAGTACGCGTTCCTCCGGGATAGGCAGTCCATGCGCTATCAGACATTCAACGAACCCTTTGTAGCGCAGCTGGCCCTGATAGTCGTCAAAAACCAGCAGTGCCGACACGCTCGTGTGGCCCAACGAAATCAGGTGCTCGGCGGCGCATCTCCCGGCTTCTTTGTCGTCCATGGCAATGAGCGGGAAGTCCAGCTGCGGATATTTCGCGTTAAAGAAAATCAACGGTATGCCGCGCGCGTGAATTTCTTCATAGAGCGCCGCATTCGGATTGGGCAGTCCGCTTTTGCTCGGCTCGACGATGAGGCCGTCTATGTCCTGTGCGAGCATGGCCTGGAGCGCTCTCGTCTCCTCGGCCACGTGATTGTGCGTTGCGGTGAGTTGCATCGCCACGTTATTTTTTGCCAATTCGCGCTCGATCCCGGTTACGATGCTCGGGAAAATGTAATCGCTGAAATACGTGGCGATAACGCCGACAGTGGGGATCGCTTTCGCTTTTTCGTGCTTTGTGGTCTGTACAAACGTACCGCTTCCGTGCTTTTTTGTCAGGATGTTCTGTCTCTCCAAGACAGCCAGCGCTTGCCGCACCGTCTGCCGGCTCACATGGTGTATCTCGCAAAGCTCCGTCTCGGAATAGAATTTCTCCCCCGCCGCCAAGCCGTTTTCCTCTATATACCTCTTGGCCCAATCGACGATGGCACGGTATTTGTAATTGTTCATACTGCCTCCTTTGGAGACGATCTCCTTTGAAAATATCATGTACTTATTATAAACACGGAGGCGGAACTTGTCAAGACAAATTTGAAAATATTTCTCAACTTGTATCAAAAATACTTGATCTGTCTGCTTGACTTATACGTATAAGTGTATTACAATTACTTCGGCAGGTTAAAAAGAGCCCAAAAACGGAACGCTAAAATCATTTTAGGAGGAGTAAAAGCCATGAAAAAGGTCCTGTGTCTAGTCTTGGCGGCGCTTGTGGCGCTCGCGCTGTTCGCCGGTTGTGCGGACAATTCCGGCACGCCTTCCGTCCCACCCAACAACGATTCCAACAATGCGGAAAGCGGC
Organism: Oscillospiraceae bacterium; assembly: GCA_031265355.1. Classification (NCBI taxonomy): domain Bacteria; kingdom Bacillati; phylum Bacillota; class Clostridia; order Eubacteriales; family Oscillospiraceae; species Oscillospiraceae bacterium. The sequence continues at coordinate 8,142 of JAISCT010000039.1, forward strand.
GATGCAAGCAACGATGCAAGCAATGATGCAAGCAATGCGTCCGCCGGCGGAGGGGCCGTCAGGATTGGCATCGTGAACAATCCGCCGTCTGAGTCCGGCTACCGCGAAGCAAATGTCAAGGATTTTGAGGCGGTATTTACGGCCGCCAACGGCTACGATGTGCAGACATACTACAGCCTTAAGAATGACGAACAGCTGAACGCCGCGAAGCAATTCATTACCGACGGCGTGGATTACTTACTGGTGTCGGCCGCCGCGACGGATGGATGGGACAGCGTTTTGCAGTCCGCCCAAGAGGCCGGAACCAAGGTATTTTTGTTTGACCGCATGCTGAACACCTCCGAAGACCTCTATGAGGCGGCCGTCGTTTCCGACATGGCCAAAGAGGGCGAAACCGCCGTCAATTGGCTGAAATCGCAGAATCTTAGTTCTTACAAGGTGATACACATTCAAGGCGCCATGGGTTCCGACGCGCAAATCGGGCGCACCGGCGCGCTGGACGCCGAGTTCGCGTCGGGCGCTATGACAAAAGTCACACAGCAGACAGCGACTTGGGACGAAGCGACGGCCAAGCAAATCGTTGAGTCCGTGATCAACGCCGGCGACGAATTCAATGTCATCTACGCCGAAAACGACGGTATGGCCAAGGGAGCTGTCGCGGCTCTCGACGAAGCGGGCGTCACCCACGGCGTCGGCAAAGACGTGATCGTTATGGGCTTTGACTGCAACAAGTGGGCGCTTCGTGAGCTTCTCGCGGGGAACTGGAACTACGACGGTCAGTGCAGTCCGTTCCAAGCGCAGGTCATCGCCGATATGATCAGCACCCTCGAATCCGGCGGAACGCTTGCCAACAAGAAGGTCATCTCTGAAGAAAAGGGATTTGACGCCACGACGATTACCCAAGCGGATATCGACGCCTACGGTCTCGGCGAATAAGAAGAACTGTAAGGGCGGTGCGGGATTGCCGCACCGCCCTTCTTAAAACAGGGAGGGTTTTTATGGAAGTTATTCTGTCTATGCGGAACATTTCTAAGACTTTCCCCGGAGTCCGCGCCCTGCAAAACGTGGATTTTACGCTGGGCAAGGGCGAAATTCACGCGCTCATAGGCGAAAACGGTGCAGGCAAGTCGACATTGATAAAAGTACTGACGGGCGTTTATTCCAAAGACGCGGGTCAGATCCGCTTGGCGGACGAAGTTGTGACCATACGCTCGCCGCAAGAAGCGCAGCATGTCGGTATCAGTACGGTATATCAGGAAATCACACTTTGCCCGAACCTGACCGTCGCCGAGAACATTTACATTGGGCGCGGAAAGCGCAGCATGGTAAGTTGGCGTTCCATGGAGCGGGACGCGACGGATATACTGAAACGGCTTGGTATCCCCGCGAGGGCGAAACAGCAGCTCGCGAACTGTTCGATTGCCGTCCAGCAAATGGTCGCCATTGCCCGCGCGGTCGATATGGACTGCAAGGTGCTGATTCTCGACGAGCCGACTTCGTCTCTCGACGAACAGGAAGCGGCGAAGCTGTTCGCGCTCATGCGCGACCTGAAGAGCAAGGGTGTGGGCATCGTCTTTGTCACGCACTTTCTTGAACAGGTTTATGAGGTTTGCGACAAGATTACGGTTCTGCGAAACGGGGAACTCGTCGGTGAGTACGCGACAAAAGATCTCCCCCGCGTGCAGCTTGTTTCGAAGATGATGGGGAAAGAGCTCGACGAGGCGGCGGTGATACAAAACGCCGGGCAGGGGGATGCGTCCGACGCCGCTGTTGTGTATGAAGCGGCAGGGTTGTCGAGTGCAGGCGGTGTGAAACCTTTTGATTTTTCCATTCAAAAAGGCGAAGTGAACGGGTTTACGGGTCTGCTCGGGTCGGGGCGGAGCGAGAGTGTCCGGGCTATCTTCGGCGCGGACCACATCACAGGCGGCAAAGTAAAGGTGGGCGGCAAGAGCGTGAAAGTCGCAAAACCGATTCACGCGATGAGACAGGGCATCGGCTATCTGCCGGAAGACCGCAAGTCTGACGGAATCATCGCAGATCTATCCGTTCGAGACAATATTATATTTGCGTTGCAGGTAATGAGGGGTTTTTTCAGGCCGTTTTCAAAAACTGAAGCGGAAAAATTCGCGGATGAGTATATTCAATCGCTTTCCATCAAAACCGCGTCGGCCGATACGCCGATCAAGTCGCTTTCCGGCGGCAATCAGCAGAAAGTGATCCTCGCCCGTTGGCTTCTGACCCACCCTCAGTATCTCATACTTGACGAACCGACGCGTGGGATTGATGTCGGCACAAAACTCGAAATTCAGAAAATCGTATTGAAACTGGCCAGCGAGGGCGTCTGTGTGACATTTATCTCATCCGAAATCGAAGAAATGCTGCGGACGTGCTCCCGCCTCATCGTCATGCGCGACAGAAACATTGTCGGTCAGTTGAGCGGAAGTGAAATGACACAGGATAATGTCATGAGAACAATTGCGGGGGAGGCGGATTGATATGCGAAAACGCAGCGTTTCACTCTCAAATTTGATAGTGCCTCTGCTTGCCTTGCTTCTGATAGTTGTCTTTAACATCATCAGAGATCCCTCGTTTTTCGCTGTAAAACTGCTCTTAAACAACGACGGAAATCATGTACTGTCGGGGAATTTGATCAGCATACTAAACGGCGCGTCGGAACTTGCGGTTTTGGCTATGGGCATGACGCTCGTCACCGCGGCGTCGGGCGGTCAGGACATCAGTGTCGGCGCAGCTGCGGCGATCGCCGGAAGTGTATTCGTTAAAATACTTCGCGGCGGAGACGTTGATTTGCCCTTGATTTTAGTGGCGTTTTTGACTTGCTGTGTCGTGACAATGCTCTTCGGCGCGTTTAACGGCACATTGGTTTCGGTTTTTAAGATCCAGCCGATGATTGCAACGCTGATTCTCTTTACGGCGGGGCGGTCAATCGCCTATTGGGTCAACGGTGGAGCAACGCCGACGGTGTCCGGTGAATGGCTTGGGTATTTGGGCGGCTTTATTCCCGGGATTTCTGTGCCTACGCCGATTTTTATCGTGATGATATGCGGCGTGCTCTTTTGGCTGCTGCTTAAATTTACCAACCTTCGTCTCTATACGCAAGCTCTTGGCATCAACGAAAAATCCACGCGGCTAAACGGTATCAACACCACGTGGATCAAGATGTTGAGTTTCATTATCCTTGCGGTATGTGTCGCTATCGCGGGTGCGATTCGCGTGTGCCGCTTGGGACTCATTAACCACGAGACAATATTGCTTGACATAGAGATGGACGCGATATTGGCCGTCGCAATCGGCGGCAATGCGCTCGGCGGCGGCAAGTTCAGCATGGTCGGTTCGGTCATCGGCGCCTACATCATACAGGCGCTGACGACCACGTTGTACGCCATGAAAGTTCCGTCAAATGCTGTCAAATCCTACAAAGCCCTTGTGATCATTGCTCTTGTCGTAATTGGTTCGCCCATCGTGAAAAGATATGCCGCCTTATTGCGCGACAAGTTGTTCAAGGGAAACCCCAAGAAAGCCGAGGGGGTGTGACCGTGTTGAAATTAAAGCATAGAGAACCTATCACCGATACCAATTTGCTCCTTACGATTACGATGTGCACGTTTTTCGGGATGTACATATTTGCGATGGCAATCTGGGGCGGCGGTTTTCTCAATCCACAGCAATTCCTTGACATATTCAACAACAACGCCGCATTGATTATCATTTCCGCAGGCCTGAGCGTCGTTATGGTGGCGGGCGGCATTGATATTTCCGTGGGGGGCATTATCACGCTCGTCACCATGTCATGCGTGGTCTGCCTTGACGACAAGGGATTTGGTGTGTTGGAAATCTTGTTTTTGGCGTTGGGAATTGGAGTGGCCTTCGGACTGATGCAGGGCTTTCTCATCGCCTGCTTGGAAATTCAACCGTTTATCATTACGCTTGCCGGCATGTTTTTCGCCAAGGGCATGACGACCATAGTGAGTGCAACGCCGCGGACTTCAACAAACGAGGCATTTTTAGCGCTTAAAAATTTACGGATAAAAATCCCGGGCATTGGTTCTTATGGGAAATTGGGGAATTTCATACCGGCGAGCATCGAACTTGGCGTTGTCATTGCGTTGGTGGTCGTCGTTATCATTTTTGTCGTTTTGCGGTGGACGAAGTTTGGACGAAGCCTGTATGCGATTGGCGGCAACAACCAAAGCGCGCTGATGCTTGGCATAAATGTGAAACGCACAAGGTTCTTTTCGTACTTGCTGTGCGGCGTTTTGTCTGGGACAGCAGGATTTGTCTACTTGCTTCACACCGGATCGGGAGACGCCGCCAACGCGGCGGGCGCGGAAATGGAGGCGATAGCCTCGTCTATTATCGGCGGAACACTGCTGACAGGCGGCGTCGGAAACATCGTCGGCACACTGTTTGGGACATTGTCGCTAAAAACAATCACTTCTATTGTCGTGGCATCCGGTCTGCGCGAACCATATTGGCAAAAGATCACCACGGGTGCGATGTTATGTGTGTTTATTTTGTTGCAAAGTATCGTACTTGCGCGCCGTGGGAAGACCGGATTCAAAATCGCCGTGCCCGCGTGGTTAAAATTCGAAAGAAAGTCTGGTGGTGCAAAATGAGCGTACTCGGCATAGAATTTGGTTCAACGCGCATTAAGGGCGTGCTGATTGACGAAAATCGCCGCGTGATGCAAAGCGGCGTGCACGACTGGGAAAACCGCATGGAGGACGGTTATTGGACATATTCACTCGATGAAGTTTGGGCGGGCGTCAAAGACGTAGTGTCGCAGATCGACACGTCAGACGTGACGGCGGTGGGCATTTCGGCGATGATGCACGGATATCTTGCGTTTGATAAAAGCGGCGAGCTTCTCACGCCGTTTCGAACTTGGCGCAACACGAACACGGAGATCGCCGCCGCAAAGCTGACGGAATTGTTCAACTTCAACATCCCCTTGCGGTGGAGTGTCGCGCACCTGTATCAAGCAATCCTTGACGGAGAGGAGCACGTCAAAGATATCGATTATATCACCACACTGGCCGGTTATGTTCATTGGAAACTCACAGGTGAGCGTGTCCTTGGAATCGGTGACGCTTCGGGCATGTTCCCCATTGAAGAGGGTGGCTACAACGTCAAATTTGTGCGGCAATTTGAGGAGCTTACAGGCATAGACTGGACAAAAATCGCACCCAAAGTGTTAAAAGGCGGCGCATATGCCGGAACCTGCAGAGGCATACCGTTTTGCCCGCCCGAGGGCGACGCGGAGACGGGTATGGTGGCGACAAATTCGATCGCGCCGTGCACGGGCAGCGTATCTGCGGGGACGTCAATTTTTGCGATGGTGGTACTCGAAAAGCCGCTCGACAAGTTGCATAGAGAGATCGATATCGTAACAACACCGACCGGCGACGATGTTGCGATGATTCATTGCAACGAGTGTACCGTGAAAATTGATCCATGGATCAATCTTTTTTGGGAAGCGTTTTCATTGATGGGCTTAGATTGTGCTAAAAGTGATTTGTTTTCAAAACTCTACGAAGTTTCACTCGACGACGGCAAATTGGCGCAATTTATGCGAGAGATATTGGAAAGCGCCGTGAGTGATTTGGCGGACGGGATAAAAATCCTGACCGAGCAAGAAAAAGTTACGATCACGAGTTTGGCGGGACATGGCGGTTTTTTTAAGTCGGGCAGCGCAGGTCAAACAATTATGTCAAAGACGCTGAATATTCCTGTGACAATCAGCGAAACCGCCGCCGAGGGCGGTGCGTGGGGCATTGCGCTGCTTGCGGAGTATTTGAAATGTTCAAAAGAAAGATCACTTCAAAAATTTTTGAGCGAGGTAATGAAAAATGTCTAAACAGTTTTGGTTTATCGCGGGTTCACAGCTTTTGTACGGCGAGGAGACACTGTTGCAGGTCGAGAAAAACAGCAAAGAAATGGCAGGTTATTTGAATGAAAAATTGCCGTTTCCCGTGGCGTACAAGAGCACGGTAAAAAGCGAAAACGACGCGTTTGATATCATAGGCCAAGTGAACTTCGATGGAAACTGTGCGGGCGTTATCGTGAATTGTCACACCTTCTCGCCGTCAAAGATGTGGATCGGAGCGCTGAAATCGTTGCAAAAACCGTACCTGCATCTGCATACGCAATTCAATCGGGCCATTCCGAATGCAGAGATAGACTTAGATTATATGAACCTTCACCAGTCGGCACACGGCGACCGCGAACACGGTTTTATCGCGGCACGGCTTGGCGTCGCAAGGGAGATCGTCGCGGGGCATTTCAAAGATGCGGATGTTCTGGATAAAATTGGCAATTGGCAAAGGGCGAGTATCGGCGCGGCGTTCAGCAAAGCGCTCAAAGTGGCCCGTTTCGGCGACAATATGCGCGAGGTCGCCGTCACCGAGGGCGACAAGGTTGAGGCGCAGTTAAAATTCGGCTGGCAGGTCAACACCTACGGCGTGGGGGGTCTGGTTGAGGAAATAAACAGCGTTTCCGATTCGGAAGTTGACGCGAAAATATCTGAATATCGGTCGGCCTATGACTTTAGTACAGACGACATTCAGACAGTCAGGTATCAGGCGAGAGAAGAAATCGCGATTTGGAAAATTCTTGACCGCGAAAATTGTAAAGCGTTCACCAACACATTTGAGGATCTGTACGGCATGGAGCAACTCCCCGGACTTGCCACGCAAAACCTCATGGCGCAGGGCGTCGGGTACGGCGGTGAGGGCGATTGGAAAGTCTCCGCGCTGACCGCGATCGCGAAAGCCATGAGCGACGAGCCGTCCAGTTTTATGGAGGATTACACATACGACTACGACGCAGGGCTGATACTCGGGGCGCACATGCTTGAGGTGTGCCCGACGATCGCGAGTGACAAGCCGAGAATCGAGGTACACGCGCTCGGGATCGGCGGTAAAAATCCCCCGGCTCGGCTTGTGTTCAAAGGCAGAGCGGGCGCGGCGACTGCGGCGGTGCTTGTCGACATGGGTGCGCATTTTCGGCTGATTTGTGCCGATGTGGTGTGCGTCGAGCCGATCAGCACGTATCCGAACTTGCCTGTTGCGCGGACGATGTGGAAACCGCTCCCCGATCTCAAAGTCGGCGCGGCGGCCTGGATACGCGCCGGAGGCGCGCACCACACGGTACTCAGCTACGGCGTTACAGCCGATATTTGGCGCAGCTGGGCGCGGATTGTGGGCGTTGAGTTTGTACATATCGGGGCGCATACGGATTTGAACGCGTTGGAGCGCGATCTGGCGTTGGGTGAAATCTTATGGAAATTCAAGAGTTAAAACGCCGCGTTCTGGACGCGAATCTTGCGCTTGTGAAGTACAATCTCGTGATTTTCACCTGGGGCAATGTCAGCGAAATTGACCGCATGCTCGGGCTTGTCGCGATCAAGCCGAGCGGCGTTGCGTATGACGCAATGACGGCTGAAGACGTTGTTGTCGTCGATTTGGACGGCGGCGTCGTAGACGGCAAACTGAAGCCGTCGAGCGACACGCCGACGCATTTGGAACTGTACAAGAGCTTTCCCAATATCGGCGGCGTGGTTCATACGCACAGTAGATGCGCAACAATTTTTGCACAAAAACGCGCCGCAATTCCCGCGTATGGCACGACTCACGCCGACTATTTTCACAGGCGGGTGCCCTGTACGCGTCCACTGTCCGACGATGAAATTGACGGTGAATATGAACGCAACACCGGCAAAGTGATTGTCGAATGTCACCCTGATCCAGACGGCGTTCCCGCCGTATTGGTTGCGAATCACGCGCCGTTTGCCTGGGGGAAAAACGCCGAAGAGGCTGTTTATCATGCGAAGGTCCTCGAAGAAGTGGCCGCCATGGCTCTTTTTGGCGGCGAGGAGGTTTCGCAGGCGCTGCTCGACAAGCATTATCTCAGAAAGCACGGAAAAGACGCGTATTATGGACAGCAAAAATAAGAAGGAGGGACCCTCAAATGCAAAGAAAGATCATCTCCCTGGCACTGACCGTCGCAATGATCCTGTCTCTAATCTCCGCATTTGGCGGCGTATCGCTGGCCGTTCTGACGGACGAAGAAACGGTAATGGCCGACTGCGATTGGCTCTCTCTCGGCGACACCTCCGCGGTGACGTCCAGCCTTGCGCTCCCGGCGACCGGTCAGAGCGGTTCCGTCATCACCTGGCGTGTCGGCGATTCCCCCTATCTGTGGGACGACGGCGTGGTGATTCGTCCGCCGTCGGGCAAAGACGTCACGGCGACGCTGACGGCCACGGTGAGCTTCGGCGCGGCGAGCCAAACAAAGGATTTCACTGTCGGGATCCCGGCGTATGAGAGCAACATCAGGACGATCGATACGGTTCATGCGGAGCCGGCCGCGCCTGCGGGCGAATTCAACATCGACGTTGCGGTGGGCACATGCCCCAAGCTGCCCTACCGGGTCTGGGTCGCCTACACCGACGGCTACGGCGAATGGCGCCAGACCCAGTGGCCCTGGTCGGGCATTGTCGGGTCGGGCGCCGACAGGTCGGGTCCTCCCGGCTCGGGTACGCCGGCCAACCAAGAAGAGATCTGGAAAAGCTATCCCATCGGCTATGAATACACCGTGACAGGTTGGATCACCGGCGACAACGCCTCGGATCTGGGCTACCCGCTCACGGTCAACTGCAAAGTGGTGGCGGACGTCGCGGTACCGGATCACAACGTGAAAGCCGACTCGCTGCCGATGAGCAAGATTAAGCTCACCGGCGAAAACAGGTTGAGCTCCAACGCCCGCCGCGCCGTGACGCAGTATGCGGCCATAGGGGTCACCGGTGGCCAATGGCATCGCGACACCTACCTGTGGAACTACAGAGACGTCTACGGCGTGGCGCAGCCGGAGGGCGCCACGCCGCCCACAGGGTGGGAAGCGCCGAACCAGAAACTGAGAGGCCATGGCGTAGGGCATTACATCAACGGGCTGTGTCTGGCCTATGTCAGCGGTTTGGGCACCGAGCAAGAGAGGGAAGCGATTTTGGGGCACATCGTCTATATGGTCGACGAGATGCGCAAGCTGCAGGAGATGACATTTGTCCAAGATCCCGCCAGTCCCACCGGGTATCGGGAGGGCAGCAATGTCTGGCCGCATTACAAAGCCGACAAAGATGCACTGTCTCCCGACTGGCCGTACCCGATGCTGTCGGAAATTACAAGCCCCCCCAGCGCGCGATATGACGAATACGAATTTGGAAATCCGCAGTGGTTCGGGTACGGATACCTCCACGCCACAGCGCCCATCCACCCTGTCCTAAACGAGGCGTACCGGCCGTATAGCGAATGGATATGGGCGCCCTATTACAGCATCCACAAGCAGCTGGCCGGTCTGATGGACGTCTATTACAGCTTAAAGGACGCCCCGGCCACGAGGTCCACGGCCGAAAAGGCCCTGCTGATCTGCAAGGACATGAGCCACTGGATCTCCGACAGGCTGACCACAAAGTGCCGCATAGAGGACAACAGAAACACAACCACCTACGGCAACCTCAGCGCCACCTGGTACGCGAACATCTCCGGCGAGTACGGCGGCGTCAACGAGGCCATTGCCCGGTGCGCGGCCGCGCTGGACGACAGCGATCCGGACAAGGAGCTGCTGATCAGGGGTTCAGAGATGTTCGACAACAAGTTCTACTGGGATCCGCTGGCGGTAGGTTCGGAAATTATGTGGAACGGTACGGCCGCCATCGGCGGCAACAGTCACGCCAACCAGCGCATCCCGCAGATGCCCGGCGTTCTCTGGTCGTACCGCGGCAACGGCGAAGCGAGGTACTATAGCATCGCCAAGAATTTCTTTGATTTCAACGCCGGCCGCCACCGTTTCTACGGCGGCAACGTGGGCGTGGGTGAGTGGTACTACAGGCCCTACGAACAGATCGCCGGTTTGGCGGCGAACTCCGCGGCCAACGAGGGCTGTTGCGCCACCAACTTGGCCAGGCTGTCCAAAGATCTGGCCTGTTTCGATCCGGACAACGCGGAATATATGGACTACTACGAGCGCGTTACATACAATCAGCTGGTGGGTTCCGTGGTTCAGAACACCTGGAATACGACTTATCAGTACGCGCTGGCGCCCCACACGGGCAAAACCGATTTGCGAGGCACATCCCCGGGCCAAAGCTGCTGCGGCGGCACCGGCGCCGAGAACGCCCTCAGGTACACCGACGGCGCCTATTTGGTGTCAGACAAAGCCATCTGGGTCAACATGTACATGCCCACCGAAGTCGTCTGGGACGACGCGGGCGTCACGCTGAGGCAGGACTGCCTGTGGCCGGCCGAATACGCCAAGATCACCGTGGCCGCAAACGAAGGCCAAACCCAGAAACCCTTCGATATGCATCTGCGCGTGCCATGGTGGGCCACCAGAGGCTTTGACATCAAGCGCAACGGCGTGTCTGTGGCCGACAGTTATGCGCCCAGTTCCTATGTCGTGCTCGGGGGTGTCACAGTTTCCGACGTCGTAGAGGTCATTTGTCCGTTTGTCGAGAGCATTGACTATGCGCCCGACAGAAGAACCTCAGAGGGCCAAAGGCTGTGGGCGGGCGTCATCTTCAACGGGCCGCTTGCCATGTCCGGCGTCGGCGCCTGGTCGACACTGAACATCAACTACGACCTGAGCAACATCGTCAAGAACGCGCCCGTAGATTTGCCAGACACCAGCTCCGCCACGCCCGGCAACAACCGCAATCTCTATACGATGCGTGTCGCCGGTCAGTCCCATAGCAACGCGGACACATTGCGGCCCGACTATTACACAGGCTTTACCGCCGCCAGTTACCCAGTAGAAAACACCGAGGGCTCCGGCGGCAGAACCGTCTATTATATGATCAACATGGTTCCGTCGGGCGACGGCGCGGACAGAACAAATCTGTACGCCAGTCTTCGGACGGTCAGAGCTGTCTCGGCCGAAGGTTATTCGTCCGTTTCTTTGGCCGCCCTGCGCAGTGCCATTGGGGGCGCCGTCGGCGTGTACCAAGACGAAGACGCCGCGCAGGCCGCTCTCAATACGCAGGTCAGCGCGCTTCAGGCCGCCATGGACAATTTGGTGCCGACACAAGAGAACAAAGACGACTTGCTGGCGCTCGTCAACACGGCGCTGGGGACGAAAGCCGCGCAGGAGGCCTGGGAAGCGCTTCCCGACGGGGACATCGACGACAAACCCTGTGCGCCGTATGGCTACGCCCGTATGCTTGCGAGGCTCGAAGAGGCGCAGGCGGTATGCGAAAACGCCGAGGCCACAATGGCGCAGGTGGGCGCGGCCTACCGCGCGCTCGACGAAGCGATCAGGGGGATAAGACTCGGTTACATGCCCGAGGTGGAAGACCTGGATCCGCTGAAAGCGCTGCTCACGCAGGCCGAGGCGCTGAGGGCCAACGACTACTCGCTGGACAGCTGGCTGGCGCTGCTGGGCGCCATTGATCACGGCGAGTCGGAGGTGACGGCGATCACCGTGGGCTCCAGTACAATCAATCAGGACAATATCCCCGACGCCATGAAACGGCTGCAAGACGCGATAAGCGGCCTGGTAGACGACCCGGCCGGCGACAAGACAAATCTCTGGGCGAGCACAAACTATGCGTTTTTCAACGGCGACGGCCAATTCGCCCTTGAGTCTGAAGGCAACTATTTCAGAGAAGGCGCGCTCATTGACATGCGGGAATGGTCCAACCTCTGGCATTACCACTGGAGATTGCAACCCGACGACAACCATGAGTATTTCCAGTTCAGGAAATGGAGCTCAGCCAGCCATGCGGCCACCACCGTACTGGGTCCCGAAGCCAAGGCCGTTGCGGCCGGTACGCCTCTGGTGCTGGTCCACGGCGACGCCAGCGACGACAGCCAGTGGTGGAAACCCATGCGCCAGCCCGACGGCAAGTTCATCATCGTCAACAAAGCCGATCCGACGCTGTGTATCGCACCGATGTCGCCGCCGCCCGTCGCCGGCGGAAGGCTCATGCTGGCCCCGCTAAACGCCACCGACAACACTTGGCGGATCCTAGGCCGCGCCAACAGTGTCGAAGCCCCCGGAACCTTCACGGAGCCTCTTTCCAGAGCGGTTACCAGTGTTGCCCCATTGGCTGACGTTTCGATCGTGGTCGGCACGGGCATCGGCGATATCGCGCTGCCCGCCCGCGTTTCGGTCACTTATGAGGGCAATGCGAAAGCATTGCGCAGTATCACCTGGGATACGTCGTCCTTCGACAGCAATACGGCGGGCACATACACCCTGACGGGAACGGTCGCGCTTGACGGCATAGAGACCAACCCGGACGAGATGACGGCGCGCGTTACGATAGTCAGTCTCCCCGCCGCAGTCAGCCTGTCCCGGAGCGGCGGGGAGATCGCGGCGGATTTCACCGTGTCCAACCTGTCGGACGACGATGTAAACGCCCTGTGCATCCTGGCCGTGTATGACGACGCCGGGCGCCTGACAGATGTCAAAACACAGTCCGTTACCCTCGCGAAGGACACCGGTGCGGCAACCTTTACGCTCCGAGCGGACGAAGTACCGGGGCAGATCGTGCGAGGCTTTGTCTGGCAGACGGCAGGCGCAGGCTTTACGCCGCCGTATACGCCCCTCTGCCCGGCCGTACAGACGTAAAAGAACAATCGCCTGGTCTTTGTCGCACAAAAAGACAAAGGGGCTGTTGTACTCATTGAGGCAACAGCCCCTTTGTTAAGGCATTTACAAATACCGCCTGACCTTTTTGCAGTAACGAATGTAATCTGTACCGTAATGCTTGCGGCAAAATGCTTCTTCGTTCTTGATCTGAAGGTGAAAGGTCAGAGTGATCATCGCCAACACGAACAGGACGCCAGGGTTTGGGAAAATAAGGAATATTCCAAAAAACAGCGCGTCCAGCGAGGTATACATGGGATTGCGGCTGCGCGCGTATATGCCAGTCGTCACGAGTTCGCCCGCGTGTTTCTCGTCAATGCCCACGCGAAAGGAATTTCCGAAAGAGACCATGCAGACGATGAAGCTGATATGCGAGGCTGCGCAGACAGCAGCACCCGCCCAGCGCAGCCATTCCGCGTTCCAGAAGAAGCGGTTTGCGAAAGCGAACATCGGCAGCGGGAAACAGTTGGACGCGACGATATAAATCATCAGCGCGTACCCCAAAAGAAACGACGGGAGCTCTCGTTTGTTCTTCTGCCCAACGACCAATAAAGTGATTCCGTTGCGTTTCATGATAGCGCCCCGCCCTACCATAAGGACAAAAAACAGCATCAGCATGATGAATCCGATATAGTTTAACATTGCATTTTCCTCCTATCTAAATGAACCAATCCGTGCGGTGCACTTCGCCTTTGATGTAGAAACATCCGACGAACAGTCCGCCGGGTCGCAATTGTGCGTGGAAACGCCCTGCCGTGGTATACTGTTTGAGTCTTCAAACAGTATACCACGGCAGGGCGGCATTTGCAAGCCGTTTTTCCAGCCGGGTTTTAAATCGGACAGCAACGTGCTGCTAACTTCCTTATTTTAGCAACCGCCGGAGTTGCCCCCGACCTCCGCGCCCTTACGGGCGTGAAGGTCGGGGGTACGGCATAGCCGCGTTAACTTTTCACGTCCGGGAACACAGGCGTGCAAGTGGCGTCCCAGTAGAACACGCCGTAGCTGTACGCGTCGGCTGGGTATTCTGACAAATCGATGTCAAGCGTCAGCGCAAGCGCCGTGTTGGCGGCGACACTGACCGGTGTATGTTCCGTGTACGCGAGGCGGCCGCGGCTGTCGTACGCGGCCAGGATGGCGAAGCCTTCAAGCGGCGTATCCGAATTGTCGGCGATGAGCGCGAACGCGGCGCCGTCGAATGTGGCGTCGAGGGTAAATGCCCACCTGAAGGTGTGCGCGTACACCACCGTCGCCAGGCCGTCCCTCTGGGCCGCCACCGTCAGTCTGCGCTCGATGGGGTTCACCCCTTCGGTCAGCGCCGGCATGACGATCTTGCCGTCGGCGCCCAATTGTGTCCACCCGGCCGTGCTCACATAGGTGTCCACAAACGCTCCCTCGATTTGCGAACCAGGGAGGTAAGAGCCCACCGGGCCGCCGGATGCGCCGACGTAGTACGCGTCGACGGAGTCGGGTTCAAACGCGTAGTAGTACGCGGCCCCGGCCGGTTGGTTTGTGATGTAGACGTCGGGCATTGGCATTTTGTTGACCAATGTGACGCCGCCCAGCGAAGAATCTCCTCCGTAGAACGTCGCGACGTGCGCTCCGTGCGTCAGAGATCCATCGAAATAGGAGCCGACCGGGCTGCCCGTTGCGCCCACGTAATACACATCCGCCGAGGAGCCGGCCCCGTATGCGGGTGCGGCGAAGGCCGACAGACAGAGCACGGCGGCCAGCATCACGGCGGCAGCGCGACTTGTTCTCCTCATAGAGAGACTTGATATTCTCAAAAACATCTGAGAACCACATCCTTAAAAGTTAAAATTCACGCGGATCAAACCGTGAACACGATCGTTTTCAAGTCCCTATATTGTCAGCCTAAAGGTAAAGCTGTAATCGGGGAACAGATCGGCATACTGAATGCCCGAAACAACGAGGGATTGCCCCTCGGCGGCCGTGACATTCGTGATGGTGAGCACCGACCCGGATGCGCTGATCTTGTCGCCGTCAACCGTGGTTTCCCCGATTTGAACGGCTTTTTGGGATGCATTGAAAGTGACGTCTGCGACAAATGTGACAACCACGCGGTTCCCCACCAACGTCACAGTCGGTTTCCACAGATTATCCGGCTGCGTCACACAGTCGATCTCAACACCCTTCGCTGCGCCAATCGCTTTCACGACATAGATGCCCGCCACCGCATCGGCTTTATCAAGTTTGAGCGTGTATCTGCCGCTTGCCGTGACAGAAATCGTATCAAGAAGTATGCCGCTTTCGTTGTATAGGCCCAGGTCAAAGGCGGTCGCGTCGTCGCCTGCCAATGCAATGTCGACAGGGAGATTGGCTGCGTAACCGGCCACAATTTTGCTTACGGGGAAGGTGATGCCAGAGAACATTCCGTACTTGGCGTACCACGCGCGTACCCTCGCGAACATGCCCGAATCGTAACGGACGTCGTTGTGCTGCTGGCCTTCGTACGTGTAAAGCTCATGCTCCGTTATGCCTTCCAAAGCGGCGTCGAATTCTTGTCCCGTAGCGAGCGGAACGACCGTATCGCTTGTGCCGTGGTGACTTTGGTAGGGCGTTTTTATTTTGCTTACATCCACGCCGTTGGCCTTGTCAATACCGCCCGCCGTGTGTGAGGCGACCTTGAAGTCAAGGGGATAGGCCGCGGCCAGCCCCCCGGTAAGATATGCTCCCATGCTGTGTCCGTGAAGCGCAACCCTTGACATATCAACGAAATCGAGGCCGCTTAGGATATCCAAGGCTTTGTGCGCCCTCAGCAAATTGGCTTCGGAGGCCATACTTCCTCCGCTGGGTTTGCCCGCGTTGTAGGGAGCGCCTGCGTGTGTATAGTTGGGTGCGATGCAAACCAACCCCCATTTTACCATTTCTTGGGCAATTGCTAGGGAATACGCATAGGCGTTTCCACCGCCGCCATGACTGATGATAACGGCTGGGAACGGGCCTTCTCCTTCGGGTTTTAAGAGAATGCCGTTCATGTCATACTCCACGTCCGTGT
This sequence comes from Oscillospiraceae bacterium, assembly GCA_031265355.1. Taxonomy (NCBI): domain Bacteria; kingdom Bacillati; phylum Bacillota; class Clostridia; order Eubacteriales; family Oscillospiraceae; species Oscillospiraceae bacterium. The sequence continues at coordinate 23,818 of JAISCT010000039.1, forward strand.
CCGTAGACTTGTACGTCCACCCTGCGCCATTCGCTGATTCCATGTCGCCGGTGATTGCAAATCCAGCCGGGTTGAAATTGTCTTCGGATTCCGCCCAAAGAACAAACGTGTTGACGCCCGGTTTGAGATCGGCGAAGGGGCCGATGACATTACTGTTCGCATTGCGTACGTTGCCAAAGAAGTCCTTCGTGATGTATTCCTCATCCGGATACCAATCGACGCCCAGGTATTTATAAGCACTTGCGGGACCAAAACCGTCCGCGGTCAAATAGCTCTGTTTGCCCAACTCCAGAACACTTTCATCCACGGTGATGGTGATCTTAAAAGCGTCCTTGGTCGCTTCGATTGTGTAGCTGCCGGTGTCTTTGCTGATGCTGTTGCCGTCCTGTACATAGCCGTCGCCGGTGACATAACTGCTGAAATCCGAACTTGCGCCCTTGTAATACGCATTGTAGTCGGCACGGTTGCCCCAGGCGGTGCTTTGATAATATTGCCTGTAGAGTGTTGAAGTGAGCGCAACGGCCCGCTGTGTGGCGGGGTAGAAAACGGAAGATCTGCTGCCGTTTTCGTATACAGCCTCATAATTACGGGTCAGCTCAACCCAGTCGCTGATGTACGCGTCCTTGGAAACCTCGGTGCCGCTGCCCGTCACTTGGGAATCGAAAAAGATGTTGTTGAGCAGTTTGTTGTAGCGGTTTGTGCATCCAAGACGAGCAACGTTAACGCCGTAGTCACGGTATGCGGGGATTGGCGCGGTGCCTAACGCAGTTAATTCGCCGGGAACGATCGGACGCATGGAACGGCCCACGCCAATGCCGTTGGCAAAATATGTGGCGCCTTCGCTGCCGCTGGTGGATATGCCGGAAGTGCCGAGGAAGCCAATGCCTTCCACACCGAGCCCAACGATTTCACGAGCGCCTGCGGCGATAGCCGCTTCCGCCGCCGCGTTTTGCTCCTCCTTGGTGCTCATTGCGGGTACGGGTGAAACAGTTGGATCAAAGCTGCTGCCGGGATTGGTGCCGTTCCTGCCCATGTGGATCAACTGGTTCGCGTTGCCGGCTTTGATGATCAAGTTATTGATGACATAGGTGTCGGAAACACTGTTGCCAAATAAACGTATATAGCCGCCAACGACAATGTTGTTGGAACAGACGTTCCAGCCGTGACAGGTTTCATACAGGATCGCGCCATATGTACTGTTGAAACCGCCGGTTTCTGAATAGATGATGTTGTTGGAGATGACACAGCCGTCGGTCTCGGAATCCAGCCAGATCGCCAGCGTTCCCCATGTCTTGTCGCTGTAGAAGTAGTTGTCATGGATAGAGATACCCCAGCCGCCGTTGACGTCCTTGACGTATGCCTCGGAGAGCAGGGTTGTATTCATAGCGTTGTTGTTTGCAAGGACATTGCCGTAGATCTCTGTGTACGGACCGCAATAGGCCATGACGCCGTTGCTGGCGTTGTCGTGAATCTTGTTGTTGCGGATTTTGTGATAACCATATACATCGGGAGTACCGCCATTGTTCACTTCGTGTGTACGGGAACCGAGACCGAAGTCAACGGCGACACCGCGGCACTGGGATACGTCGCAGTTTTCGATGATCCAATAGTAGCCGCCGTTGGTGGCGATGCCGCCGGACATGGGAGCGCGGTCGCTTCTCCAGAAGTCAATTGTCTTGGGGGCGCAGCCGCGCAAAACGGTAAAACCGTCCACAGTGATGTATCCTATGTTCCACACGCCTGTGATGACATGCTTGCGGGCGTTGGACTCGGTTACAGTGCCAGCCGCGTTGGGATCAGCGCCGCCGAAGTTCGCGTAAACCACAGTGTCGTTGGTGGCCGGATCAATCGAAATCACTCTCCAGGTATCCGCGCTGTCATACAGGCCCTTGCGGGCGTTGTTGCCGCTGCCAGAGGCGTTGTCCTGATACACTTCTTCGAGCGGCGCGTCATTGAGATAGATGCTGCCGCATGTCGGATAGTTGCCTCGAACGGCGGACTGCCATTTCACCGCATAAGGATTGAAAAAGGTGCCGCTTACATCTTCTTCGAATATCGTTCCCGGTATCGTGATGCTCCAGACACCGGGGTGATCGGGTATCTCTGCCCAGCCGGAGACAATTTCCGAACCGGTGACGGTGACACCCTCGCCTTCGGCCGCTTTCAGGGTGATCCGGGCGTCCTCGCCCGTACCGCCGCGCGGGAATATGACTTCTTCACGGTATGTGCCGCCATAGACAAGGATGGTGTCGCCGGGATACGCAACGTCGGCCGCGGCCTGAATGGTGGTAAAGTCTCCCGTGCCGTCCTGTTTGACGGTGTAGACGGTGGGTTCATGTTTTTCGGTCCGCGGCCACAGTACGTAGGTGTTTTCGCCCTCTTTCAGGTCGGCGAAGGGGCCGGCCGCGTTGTGATCGGGGCCTCTGGGGTTGCCCAGAATATCTTTATCCACGCTGGGCGGATAGCTGAGGTAGCCAAGGTTCTGCTTCATGTCGCTCGGTCCCATAAACTCGCTGGTGAACAGCGGCGTTGTAAAGGCGGCGGTTTCGGCGTCCACGTTCAGGGTGATGGAGAAAGAATCCTTGTCTCCGTTGATCACGTAGCTATTCGCGTCAGTCGGCCTGAGAAGTCCGTTGTTTTCAAAGTTGTTATTCGCGTTATCCCAGTTGCCCGGCCGCGAAGCAACTCCGTTGATCACGTTATAGTCCGCCATATTGCCGTACGCCGTGCGCGAGATTGGCTTATTCCCGGCATTGCCCGCCGCATACACCCAGGTCCAATCGAAAACTGTGCCCGCCGCTTGGAGCGCCACCACGTCCGGAAGGCCCGCATGAAAACTGGCGACGCCGCCTGAGAAGTCCGGCATGGCGACATGACCCGGTTCGCATTCGTCCTCACGCTTCAGAACAAACTCGCCGTAACCGGTCACCCGTTGGCTCTCGGCAACATTGACGCCCGAACTGTTGGGTGTGGATTTAAAGGTAATATTGCCCATGAATTTGTTGTTTCTGCTGTAGCCGTCAAAGCGACTGGTCGGGTTGCCCACCGTTGAGATTTCGTTGAGGGTGCCCGGCTCGACAACGCGGTTGGTCCTGTTGCGGGCACTGGTGGAGGAGGTTGTGACGCCGTCGTAGGGGCTGATGGTGGCCGCGTTGTTGCTGCCGCCTTCGGCACCCGCTCTGGCCTGGCTGGCGCTGCCTACGACATTAAAGTTGGTGGAGGTGATCAGCAGGTTGTTTATGACATTCATGTTACCGTTGACGCCGTTGGTCGGGGAGCAGTCGACGTAGATATTGTTGGCCAAGAGGTTCCATCCGGCGTTCAATTCGTACGAGTGGTTTGAGAACCCGCTGCCCCCCGGGCCCGCCGAATAAATAATGTTGTTCATGTTGATGACGTCGTCGTTTTCGCAGTCCATCCACATGGGCATGGTGTTCCAGGTCTGGTTGGAGTAGAAATAGTTGTCGTGGATGTTGATGCCGAAGCCGCCGCTGACGTTCTTAAAGTACGCTTCGGAGGCAAGTCCCGTGTTGATCGCGTTGTTGTTGACAAAGGAACAGCCGTAGATCTCGGTGTACGCTCCGCGGTAGGCGAACATGCCGTTGGTGGCGTTGTCAAAGATGTTGCAGTTGCGGATGATGTGATGGCCGTACAGGTCGGGGCCGTTTCCGTTGTAGGCCGGCAAGCCGGGCCTCGTATGGCTGCTTTCATAGTCGCCATATCTGTATCCGGGGCCGTACCTGTCCTCCTGCCCGCGGGAGCCGTTACCGTAATCGACGGCCACGCCGCGGCACTGGTTCACGTCGCAGTTTTCAATGATCCAGTAATAACCGCCGTTGGTCGAGATCGCGCCGAACATGCCTTCCGCGCGGATCTGCCAGAAGTCTACGGTCTTGGGACCGGCGCCGCGCATGACGGTGAAGCCGTCAAGGGTGATGTAGCCCACGTTCCACTCCGCCGTGAGGCACTGCATCCGCACGTTGATTTCGGTGTCGTTGGCGGGGTTGGTGGGATCTACACTGCCAAAGTTGGCGTAAATGGTGGTGTTTCCGTTTTCCAAATCGGGATTGCCGTTGGGGCTGGTGGTCATGGGGTTGACGCCATCATTGATTACGTCCACATACGCGATCCAGGAACCGGGCGTCGCCGCGACCGTGCCGAAGGTGCCGTTGGTGATGCCGTCCGCTTCGCCGTTCAGACTCCAACGCTGATTCATCGGTTCGCCGTTTACATACACCTGGCCGCAGGACACATACCCTAATTTTTGGTTGGCGCCGCTTCCGCTGCTGGGCGAGCTGCTGTTGGCCCTGGATCTCCAGAACGCGTTGAACGGATTGAACTGATCCAAATCGCAAGTCCATCCGGGAAGCCTGTCTCCTCTATTCTCCCTGTGGCCGGGGAAATAGCTGTTGGGTTTCACAAGCTTGTAAACACCCGGCATGTCTTCCACAGGCGCCCACTCGTCAGGCTGTACGGCATCCGAGCCGGTGACAATGACTTCTTCGCCTTCGGCCGCTTTCAGGGTGATCCGGGCGTCTTCGCCCGTACCGCCGCGCGGGAAGACGACCTCTTCACGGTAGGTGCCGCCGTAGACGACAATGGTGTCGCCCGGCTGGGCTATGTCGGCGGCGGCTTGGATGGTGGTAAAGTCTCCCGTGCCGTCCTGCTTGACGGTGTAGAGAGTGCCGCTGTTGTTTGCGCCTGCAGTCACGGTCGGCAGCATCAGCATGCACGACACAACGAGTGTTGTTGCAAGGGTCAGGCTGATTAGCCTTTGTTTCATTGTCATGTGCCTCCATTCTTTTGTTCTTCTTCGTTTTTCGTTGCTCCTTAGACAAACTTCCAGTTTCTAACATACCCCCTTTTTGGAGTGACCACAAGATACTTCTTCCACAATCATATTCCAGTTTCCTACATTCCCCCTTTTAGGAGTGTCCCGCGGTGTATTTTCTCCTGCAATATCAGTTCGTCCCAGTGCGAATCCGACAAAAGAAGATCTGTCAATCCAAGTCTTTTGTACTGTTCACCGGGCGCATCCGACGCTCTCATCATGGCAATTAAACTCTTAATCATACGAGTCTCCGTCACGGGGTCTTTCAGGGGCTTTTCCTGCTTTGGGTCCGCATACAAGTCAAACAAAAGATTGCCCAATCGCCGCGTCATCATGATGTCACTGCTCTCATCCAATATGGACGCCATTCGCATCACGGGGCAGTTTTTGGTAAACGGAAAACCGGGATGTATTTCCATTGTTTGCAGCTCTTTCGTCGAAAACATGCTGCGCATATGCGTGGGCATGACGGTGTAATTGTACAGGGGAGAATTGTCTTCATTGCCTTCGCGCATGTACACGTATCGGCCGTCGGTGATATTCACCTGGCCGCCATGTACACCAAACAGGGCGTATTCGCGGACAGCCGCGTCGCTTTCCAGTACCGGCCGCAGGGTTTTTCCCTGCATGTCTTTTGACGGGTGCATCCCATAAAAATCTAAAATGGTGGGCGGCAGATCGACAGTTTGTGTCAGAGACCTTCTCCGCTCTCCCCGTATCCCCAGTGTTGGATCCCAGATGAACAGCGGAATATGGGCGACTTCTTCATAAAACGGATGGACGCATTTGGCCCAGCAGTCGTGTTCAGACAGGAGAAAGCCGTGATCGGTGCATACGATCAGCGCCGTGTTTTTCCACATGTCCCGGTCGTCCATGTAGTCCAAAATTTTCCCCAGATAGGCGTCGCACATCGTCAAAAGAGCCGCGTATTCGAGACGGCAATGCGCCACCGCATCCTCTGGTTCAGTGACCTTGCGGTATGCCGGCCAGTTGAACGGCAGACCGGCATAATCACTGGGGTACAGGGCGCGATAGGCCTCGCCGGCCACAAAGGGCTCGTGTGGATCAAACGTCTCCAGATGTAAAAACCAGTTGTCCTCATCCTTGTTTTTGTCTAGAAAATCCAAACCGAGTTTGAAGACCTGCGCCTGAGGAAAATCCTCTTCGCATTTTATATACTTGCGATTCACAATGTCCTGACGCCACATGCGCCCGTAATGCGGAGGGATTTCCGGATCCTTGACGCGTGCCTTCCAGCGGTCGCCCTCCTGCCCCCTTACGATTTCCCATGTGTCGTAACGGTGATGATAGGTGCACCCCCCATCTTCCCAATAGTGCTGATGATCGCTGATCATATGGGTATAAACGCCCGCCTGTCGAAGCAGTTCCGGCAGGGAATCGTCAAAGGGTTCCAGTGGCCCCCAACTCCGGTGCAGGAAATTATACCGTCCTGTGTGGAGTTCGCGCCGCGCCGGCATACAGGGCAAACTGCCCGCGTAACAGGTGTCAAAGGTTACGCTTTTTTCTGCCAGGCGGGAAAAATTCGGCGTTATCGTCCAGTCGCAGCCGTAAGGATTGAGAAAATGACGATTGAGAGAATCAAACAAAAGAAATATTGTCCGCATGAGAATACCTCCATAGATGGTTCAGGTATCAAAAGCCTCGCCCGCCGCTGGCCGGCGATTTATTCCGCCATAGATTGCAAATCCACGCTTACCACCAACGGATCAAATCCGTCACCTGGTTACGTAAAGCGATAAATTCCGGAGCCGCAATGTCTCTTGGCCTTGGCATAGGGTTTAAGATCACCTGCTTTACCTTTGTCGGCTTGTTGGTCAGAACCATGATGTTTTCTCCAAGATAGACGGCCTCCTCAATGTTGTGCGTAATAAACAAAACGGTAGTGCCGGTTTTTTGCCAGAGTTTGACCAATTCATCCTCCAATTTATAACGCAATTCAATGTCCAACTGTGCGTAAGGTTCGTCCATGAGCAAAAGCTCCGGTTTTGTGGCAAAGGCGCGGGCAATGACGACGCGCTGCAGCATGCTGGCGGACAACTGACGGGGATAATAGTTTCGATATTCAGACAATCCCACCATATCCAGCACCTCATTTGCGCTGGCTCTCTTTTCTTTGTCCGGGACACCTTTGATGTCCAATCCAAAACATACATTTTGTTCTACATTGAGCCATTGCATCGTTGAGTTCTCTTGAAATATGTAGGAGATATTGTGTTTTTTTAAATCCACCGGTTCATTTTCTATGAGGATTTCACCGCTGGTGATGTCGTACAATTTGGTTACGCTGTTTAAAAATGTGGTTTTTCCACAGCCTGTCGGCCCCACGACACACATGAGCTCCCCTTGATTGATATCAAACGAGATGTCGTCGAGTACCAGTAGATCCCCAAATTTTTTGACCAGATTGCGTACTTTGACCTTCACTTTCTCTTCCAAAGCAGACGCCCCCCTACAATGTTTCGTCAATGACGGCGCTGATTTCTTTTCGAATGCGCAGAAATTCAGGGTCCACATAATTTCTGGGCCTGGGCAGATCTATGGAAAACTGCGCTTTAACCCCCGTGGGACAGTTGCGCAATACGACGATGCGGTCGGCCAGATAGATGGCTTCCTCCAGATTGTTGGTGACAAAAACCACGGTGCGTTTTTCTTCCTGCCAGATGCGTTCCAGTTCTTCCTGCATCAGATAGCGGGTTTGCGCGTCCAAAGCGCCGAAAGGTTCGTCCATGAGCATGACGGCAGGTTCGTTGCAGTATGCTCGCGCGATGCCTACGCGCTGTTTCATGCCGCCGGACAAACTGACCGGATAGGCGTTTTCAAAGCCATGCAGGCCCACAAGATCGATGTAGTATTGCGCGCGTTTGCAGCGTTTCCGTTTGGACACACCGCGCACCTTCGGGCCATACTCCACATTGCCCATGGCCGTAAGCCAGGGGAACAGGGCGACCGATTGGTATACCACGCCCCGCTCCGGACCGGGGCGCAGCACTTGCTGTTTGTTCACCTCCACAAAACCGTTCGTGGGCGTCTCCAAACCGGCCAGTATATTGATGACAGTGGTTTTTCCGCATTGACCGGGACCGAAGAGGACCAAAAATTCATTTGTGGCGACGTCCAGATTCAAATCTGCGACGACTTCGTTCGTTCCTTTTTCACCGCGGAATGTTTTACAGACGTGTTCGCAGCGTATCATTATCTGCCGCTCTTGCTCCACCTGCATAATCTTTCCTCCAGTTTTCGCATCAAGATAGCGAGCAAAAACCCCACGACGCCGATGGCGACGATGCCCACAAGAATTTGTGTGGTGTTGTTCATTTCCTGCCCGTTGATAATGACCCATCCGGCGCCTTCTGTCGAGCGAACCATCTCGGCTGCGACCACCGTCGCCCAGGCCACCCCGATGGCCACCTGAAGACCTGCAAAAATGGCCGGAACCGAGGAGGGCAAAACAACGGTAAACAATGTTTGAACGTTGTTGGCGCCCAGCATTTTGGAAGCGCCCGTCAAGGTGCTGTCCACCGAACGGGCCCCGTCGTAGGCATTGAGAGTGATGTTGTTGAAGGACGCCAAAAAGATCAAAAAGTATTTGGAAGATTCTGCCAGGCCAAACCATAAGATGGCCAGCGGAATCCAGGCAATGGGCGGAATTGGACGGATCATTTGGTAGATGGGGTTAAAGATGGCGGCCGCGGTTCTGCTCCAGCCCATGAGGGTGCCGATGGCAATGCCCGCGACCACGGCCAGCGCATAGCCGACCAGTACCCGGGTCAGGCTCCATCCGATGTGCCCCAAAATGGAATATTTGCCGATGGGGTGGGCAAAGGTGTCAAAAACACTGGCGATCACCGTCCCGGGTCCCGGCATCATTTTGCCCAATGCGGTTCCGTTTGTGCCCAAATGCCAGAGCAGGAGAAACGCGCCGATGGAAAGCAGCGCCGCGCCGACGGCTCTATACCGATAGACAAATTTCATCACCAGCGCCCTCCTTTCAAGACGACTTTCTCGAAAACCCCCAGCAGCCATGTCAGCAGCGCACCGATTGCGCCGATCGCGATCATGCCCGCGATGATCACATCCGGCCGATATAGCCCGCGGCACTGTTGGATCATAAACCCCAGCCCCCGCGTAGAGGCCAGCAGTTCGGCGGCCACCAGCGCGGTCCAAGAAGCGGCCAAGGCGACCCGCATGCCTGTCAGAACCATGGGCAGGGATGTCGGTATGGCCACGCGCACAAGCATCTGGAGATTGGAGGCGCCAAAGGTCTGCCCGACCCAAAGGTGCACCTGCTTGGTCTGTTTGATTCCGGTATAAGAGTTGACCACGCAGGCAATGAAGGCCGTGAGGCAAATGACCATTGCTTTGGACAACATGCCAATGCCAAGCAAGATGATCATCAGCGGGATCCAAGCGATGCCGGGGATGGGGCGTAGGAGATCGAACACCGGGCGCACAAACATGTCCAGCGTCTTATACCACGCCATGAGAATGCCCAGCGGTATACCCACCACCAGCCCCATGGCGTATCCGGTCAGCGCGATTTGCAGACTGGAACCCATATGCTGGATCATGGTGGCGCCGTCCGGCGCGGGATCATAGAACTTGACGACAAAGGTGTGCATCACCTTGACGGGACTGGGGAGCGTGGAGGGCGCCGTCAGTTTTAAAACATCCGTGCACAGCCACCAGACACATAAAAATACCAAAAAAGATAAGATAGAAATCAATATGTATTTTTTGCCGTTTCGCTTTTCACTCATGAAGACACCTCTATCCGGGTTGGGCGGCCCGCGCCATTCGTTTGGGACACGGGCCGCCATGAAGGCGCTCGTTACTGGTCCACCGTGAAATCGATGCCCAGCGCCTCCTTGATAATGCTTTTGTCATACGAAGCTTGGACGTTTGGAAAGTTGGCCGGTTCAATTTTGCCGTCGTCCACAAAGAAGCTGGCAATCTCGGTCATGCCTTTGCCATAGACGTAGCTCGGCTGGCTCATGTAGGCCTTGTCGATGTAGTCACGCACGGCAATCTCGCTGGCCAAGGTTTTGTCGTCGTACTCCTTGCCGTTGGCGTTAAACCACTCTTTTGAAAACGCGAACCGCGTGTCGTAGTCCTGAAGCGCCTCACACGCTTTGTAAGTGGCGCGAATAAAACGAACCAGTTCTTCATGTCTGTTGTCAGACATGTCAAGGGTGCAAAAGATGCCGTCCATCAGAGAGACGCCAGTTGAATCCTCAAAACTGGCCGCGCAGACATAGCCCGCTTCTTCGGCCTGGAAGGAGAAGGGCGGATTGGCGGCAAAGGCGTCGCCCTCGCCAGATTGAAACGCCTGATACGCCGGCCCGTATTCCATATGCACTTGTTCGATGTCCGCGCTGCTCAGGCCAAAACATTTGGCGTAGCCAATCGCGTTAAATTGCGCGGTCGTCCCAAGTGGGCCAAGGATTTTGACGCCGCGTACTAGGTCGGCGCTGCCGTAAATGTCCGGTTTTCCCTGCACTTGCCCTTTCACGTCGAGGATCGGGCTGTTAGGACGGACATAAATGCCCATGCCGCCCGTGGAATTGATCTCCCCGACCCATTTCGCGTTTCCGTTCGCCAGCGAGTACACCGAGGCAAGCCCGCTCACGGCTATGTCGAGCTGCCCGGCCGAGTACGCCTCGTTGATGGGAGCGCCGGTGGCAAAAATGATGATCTCAACATCCAAGCCCTCGTCCGCGTAAAATCCATTGTCATAGGCATACTGCACTGGCACGCCCACGGTCAGCGGCATGGTGCCCACGGTCAACTTCTTGAAATTCGGGGTTTCCGACGGCGGCGTCTGGCCGCCACTGGGAGAGGTCTGTGCCGAACCCGGCGGCGGCGTGGGGCCGGAAGACGGTTGCTCAGTGTTCGCGCAGCCCACCAAAAGTGCCGTCAGCAGCGCGAGCGCGAGGAGAATGGAAAATGCCTTCTTCATAATCAAACCCTCCTGTGATCGTTGTTGCGTGTACGATAACGCATCTGCCACCGAGCATATCACAATTTTCCCGCACTGTCAATATAAAATCATAGATTGTACAAAAATATTTTTATATTACGCGATATTTATTGTATTATTATACCACAGAACCTCCTGTAAATCAATTGATTTGAGGCTTGACATTTGATCGTTTTTTCACTATAATGAATTCGATGCGTTTTCGATAACGCAATGGCGCAATATTCTTCAAATCAATTTCAGTAGGTAGAACATGATTGAAATGTTGGTTCTGCTCGTATGCCTATTTTCATCCGTCATAGGGGCCGTCAGCGGCATTGGCGGTGGCATTGTGATGAGACCGGTGTTGGAGATGACCACGCCGTACGGTGTGGAACTTGTCAGTTTTCTGTCCAGCTGTGCGGTATTCGCCATGGCAGTCGTTGCGCTGACCAGACGCAGAACGCGCGCGGCGTTTGACCATCGCAGGGGGACGATGCTGGCAATCGGTTCCGCCTGCGGCGGCGTCGCCGGCAAGCTTTTATTTACCTATTTTTCCAATCAATTCCTGGGCAAACTGCAAACTGTCCTATTGATGGTCATTGCCCTCGGCTTGCTGATACACTTGTGTCTCCAAAAACATATCCGACCCCAAAATCTGCAAAATCAAGCATTGTATTTGCCGCTGGGGCTCGCCCTCGGGTTGGTTTCGACATTTTTGGGCATTGGCGGAGGACCTCTGAATCTGGCCATATTGAATTATTTTTTAGATATGAATCTCAAAACGGCGTCGCTGTATTCCCTCTATATCATTCTGCTTTCTCAGGCCGCCAGTTTTCTGTTTATGCTTATCATGGGCACAATTCCTGCGTTTTCTTGGACGGTTATGATGTGTGCCATTGCAGGAGGCATTGGCGGCGGACTTTTGGGCAGCTTAATTGGCCGCCGGATACAGGAAAAGGATTTGCGATACCTGTACATGGGCGTGCTGATTTTTGTGTTCATCATCGCCGGGATCAATCTGCGATCATCCCTGTAAAGGAAAGAGTACATCCAGTATCCATTTTTCATTCCGCCGAGCAGGCTTGGCGGGGCTCTCAAACTCTCCGAGGTCGCGGGTCTTCATGTCACCCGCAGCAGGTTCGCGCGTCTCTTCTCGGGCTTGCTGCCGGGGAAAATGGACACACTGACATGAAGGCTCTCCCCGGTGTCACAGAGATCGGGGCCATAAAATTAACACTTGACATATGAATCAACTTTGATTACAATAGCATTGTGGCGTGTTCGATAACGCAATTTCTTAACATGCGATGCAATATTTATTATAGGAGCGATTATGCCGGTAACACTGAAAAAGATAGCCGAGTTGGCCGACGTTTCTATCGGAACGGTCGATCGCGCGCTGCACAACCGGGGGCGGGTGAGTCCTGAAGTCGTCAAACGGGTTCAGGAGATAGCGGCGTTCCTCAATTATAAACCCAACAGCGTTGCGAAATCCCTCGCCCTACGCAGCCGAAAATTAAAAATCGCCCTGATCCTCCACATTGACCACAACACCTTTTATGACACGATTTTAGAAGGTGTTGCGCAGATGGCAGGCGAGATACGGGACTATGGTGTCTCGGTCGTGATTAAACGCGGTCGGGATTTTGACGCCGCCGTCCAGCTTCAACTGATCGACGAAGTGCTGGCGGAAGGTTTTCATGCTCTGGCGATCGTCCCCATCAATCATCCCGATATAAAGAAGAAACTCACAGAGCTGCACGCCCAAAAATTCCCCGTCGTTTTTTTGGGCGCGATGCTGGAGGATGTCCCCTGTCTAGGTTACGTGGGCTGTGATTACGCATCCGCCGGGGAAATCACGGCGGGTTTAATCAACCTTATCACCGGAGGAACCGGAAAACTTTTGATTTTTGCGCCAACCTTTCGAATGCTCGGCAACCAGCAGCGCACCCTGGCTTTGGAGGCCCGTTTAAAAAAGTGCTACGGCGGTATCAAGATACAAAAAATCATAGAGATGTCCGGCGACGACATTTACAGTTACAACGAGACCAAAAACGCCTTTGCGCAATATCCAGATACGGACACGCTGATATGCCCCGGCGCCATTTCTGGCCGGGGCACGGTACAGGCTTTGAAGGATATGGGCCTCTACCAAAAAGTAAAGGTCGTCGTTTACGACTACTCCGACGCGGTGCAGGAGGGCTTGGAAGACAAAGGGATTCTGGCCGCGATTACGCAAAATCCGCAGCAACAGGGGTACCGGGCCATCAAAATCTTATTTGAATATATTACTGTAGACACTGTGCCTTGTGACTGCAGTTACGTACAGACACAAATTGTCTTGCGTGAAAGCATCCGGGAAATTGAAAACGTGTAACCTTGGTTTTGGGGGCCATCAAATGAAGTGTCTGTCCCTGCTCATAAAGCCTGTCTCCGGCAACTGCAATTTGCGTTGCCGGTATTGTTTTTATACGGATGTAGTCAGTCTGCGCAAAGAAAAAGGCGCGGGAATGATGTCTCTGGAAACGCTCGAAAGACTCGTTTACAAGGCACTGTCCGAATCCACGCAAATGTGCGTGTTTGGATTTCAAGGCGGAGAACCCACTTTGGCGGGGATTGATTTTTACAGAGAACTTATCCGTTTTGAGAAACAATACAACACAAACCGTGTTTCTATCCGGCATTCCCTGCAGACAAACGGACTCCTTTTAGACAGTGAGTGGTGCGCTTTTTTGGCGGAAAATAAGTTTCTGACAGGCCTTTCTATGGACGGCCCCAAGTTCCTGCATGACGTGCTGCGCGTCGACGGAGATGAAAGCGGAACGCACAGCCGCTGCCTGCAAGCCGCCCGTCTCTTGACCAAACACAAGGCGGAATTCAATATTTTGACGGTTGTGACCCGACACTTGGCCGCGCACCCCGGTAAGGTGTATCAATATTATAAAAGGCAGGGGTTCCGGCATCTTCAGTTTATCCCCTGCCTGGAGCGCTTAGAGGAAACGGATGATTCTCACACCTATTCGCCGGACAACAAGAGGTGCGGATACTTTTTACATCGTTTGTTCGACTTGTGGTACGAGGATTTTGAAAAAGGGGATTATTACTCCATTCGCAATTTCGACAATTTCATCTACATATTGGCGGGTTATCCGCCGGAAAACTGCGCGGCAAGCGGCTTGTGCAGCGTCTCTCCGCTCGTTGAAGCGGACGGCAGCGTATATCCATGTGATTTTTACGCGCTGGATCCATACCGCATGGGGAGCGTTTATACGCACAGCTTTGCCGATATGCTTTCCGGCGATATAGCGATGAGTTTCATCGCGCCGTCGCGTGCTATCCATCCGGCATGCAAAACATGTTCCTATTACCCTGTGTGCCGAAACGGCTGCCGGCGGGAGCGGATCCACGACGCCGACGGTCAGTTGGGACAAAACCGTTATTGTGCGGCGTACCGGCAATTTTTTCAATATACCATGCCGCGCATGGCCCATGTTGCACGCGGTCTTCGCTGAGAGGGTACGACAACGGCAAAAAAGAAGTATACTTTTGTCTCACAAAAGGAACAGGCGGATTCTCTCCCTACCGAAGGGCTTGGCGCAGGCAATCCTGCGCCAAAAGCGCGAGCGTGTCCACCGTGACCGTACAGCCCGAAATCACGTCCGTATGCCCCTCCTCGTCTATGGCGAAGGAATCGACCCCGTATTGCATGATGTAGTCCTCCGCCGCTTTGGCTTGGTCGCACCATTCGTTCTGGGCGCCGCCCGCCAACATGCCGTAGAGTCCGCTCTTGGAGTACTGCTTTTTGTTGATAGGGATATCAGGGTTGTTGGAGATCGCGTCCCAGGATAGTTTGTCAATCCTGCCGCCCTTGATGGTGATCTCGACGGTTTCCTTCCAGCCATTGTGGAATTCCGCGGCTTCCGCCTGATACGCGCCGTCTTTATATGTGGGCTGCGCGGAGCATCCCGCCGGCAGCAGGGTCAGAGGGCCCGCGCACAGGGCAAAAAGTATCAAAAAGCGTATCGGTTTCATCGTTTTGCCCCTCCTTTCTTAGGTGTGTTGTGCCAAAGGTGGGAGCGCTCTGTCCGCCAGCTGGAATTGAGCGACCAAATTCTCCAAAAGCGCAGCCTGTTCCGCGATGGCTTTGGACGCCGAGGCGGAGTGCCCGGCCATGCCCCCGGTCTCCCGCGCGACGGACGAGACCTTTTCCACACTCCCAAGGATCCGGGCAATCGCTTCGGACTGCTCCACGGACGCTTCCGCGATACAGCTTACAATCTGGCCGCTCTTTTGGATACCTTCGACGATGGATGCCAGAGACTGCGCCGTTTTTTTCGCAATATCCGCGCCGAACGTGGCCTTTTGAATCGAGTTTTCAATCAGATCCGCCGTATCTTTGGCCGCGTCCGCGCTCTTGGCTGCGAGTGTGCGGACCTCCTCCGCCACCACTGCAAACCCCTTGCCGTGCTGCCCGGCCCGGGCCGCTTCCACCGACGCGTTCAGCGCCAAGATGTTCGTCTGGAACGCAATGTCGTCGATCACTTTGATGATTTTGGAGATGGCCAAACTCGCCTCGTCGATCTCCTTGACGGCGTTCATCATCTGGTTCATTTGCTCGGAGCCCGTATGCGCGCTGTGTTGTATGGTTTGCGCCAAACCGGCGGCCTCGTCCGCCAGGCTTGTGTTGTCACGCGTTTTTTCCGCGACATGGGCAATGGAATCCGACAGATATCCCACTTCGGAATCCTGCTGCCCGGCTGCGGCATGGAGTTGCCGGGAGGCCTGGTCCATCTCCTGCGCGCTGCCATACACTTGACGCGCGGTTTGCAAAATGGTGGAAAATTTCTGATTCAGATTTAAGAGCATCTGCGAGAGCGTGTGACCCATGCTGTCACGCTCCGATTGAAGCGTCACTTCCGTGGTCAGATTCCCGTCGGCGACGGAGACAAGCGCTTGGCTCATCGTGCTCAGTTTCTCCTGCAGCATGAGCGCGGCCCTCGTACAGGCAGCCACTTCGTCCCGTCCCAGCGCGTCCGCGCGGATGGCGCTCTCCATCCCCGCGGGCAGCGCGAAATCGCCGTCGCGGCCCATCTGTGTGAGCACCAACTGGATGCGGCCCAGCGGTTTCCGAATCGAAGAAACAATCAGCAGCGCCAGTACGACGGCCAGCAGCAGCGCCGCTCCGGACACCAGCGACACGAGTGTCAGCGAGGCGCGGCCCGAGGCCGCTGTGTCCGTCAGGTTGCGGTCCATTCGGTCCCCCACGTTCAAAACAATGTTGGCAATCATCTCACGGGCGCGCAGGTCCAGATTTCTGCTCTCCCGCACAAGTGCGGCGATGGTTTCGCCGTCCGCGCTTGCGGTCTGCCGGGCGTTCTGGAGCGCGTAAATATGGTCGCTCCAGTCCCGGTACAGCGACGCGAATTGGTCCGAATCGGTTTGAAACTCCGCGAAGGCCGAATTGTTCTGGATTGTGGCAAGCAATACATGCAGGCGATTGTCTACATACAATGCCTGTTTTTGAAAATCCGCGAAGGCGTCGTCTGCGGATTCACGATATAAAATCCGAGTGCTCATGCGCGTTTCGTTGTATATATCCAGCACGTCATTGGCGCTGGTCTGCAGATCACTGTAAGCGTTTATGCTGTCGATATTTGATAGCGTGTAAAGATTTCCAAACATCGAAATTACGGCCATAACGAGCATCAATAATACGATGCTGCCAAAGCCAAATATAATGCGCCTTCCCAATTTCATACGTTTCATGTTTTACCTCAACAAGAGTTCGTTCTCTGTGTGCCGCGCCACGACTTTCTTTGTCTCTAATATCGTACGTTTGATTCCAAAACTTTACTAATGCTTCATAAATACGGGGCAAAAAACTGCAAAAACAAGAATATCCCCGCCCGAAAAGGCGGGGATATTCTTGTAGGTAAAAAGGCAGCGGCGGAGCCGCTGTCTGGGCCCGTCACTTCATCAACAGCTCGATCGCGCGGCCCAGTTCCTCTATGGCGGACATGTCCCCGTCGTTCACCGCGTCGACGATACAGTGTTCAATGTGATCTTTCAAAATGACCTCGCAGACGCCGTTCAGGGCGGAGCGCACGGCGGACAGCTGAATCAGCACGTCGGCGCAGTCGCGCCCCTCCGCCACCATACCGCGTACGGCGGTCAAATGCCCGATGGCGCGGGACAGACGGTTCAGGACGGACTTGGTGTGCGCATGGCTGTGGAGAGGCGCCGCCGCACCGCGGGGGTGCTCGGGGCCAGGACTGCCGGTGAGGTCGTGTGCGTGTTCGTGGCTCATAGTTAGCGACTCCTTACTCCGAGATTGTTCCCGCATGCCACAGTATATCACAAGAAAAAACAGAAGTATACTCCCCAAATATATCCCCCCCGGGAGCTTGCGCGGCCGCGCGGCCGCCCATATAATGATGCTGGCTGCGAAGAAGTATAGAAGAAATATATGGATGAATATGGGAAAAGAGGGAGCACGATGAAAAGAATGCGGTTCCTTGTTCTCGCGCTCACGCTGGCCGCCTTGATGTGCGCGGGGTGTGCGCCGAAGAAGGGCGGCTTGGAGAATCCGGCGAAAGACGAGGTTACCATAGGATTTCCGGACATACCGTCGGGCTTTGATCCGCTCGTGACCTCGGGCCACGGCAGCTGCGTCCCGCTGCTGTATTCGACGCTCGTCGCGCTCGACGCGGACGTGAACGTCGTGCCGGACCTTGCGGAGAGCTATGCTGTCAGCGACGACGCGCTCACTTATACGTTCAAGCTCCGCTCGGACGCGCGGTTCACGGACGGGGCGCCTGTCAAAGCGTCGGATGTTGTGTTCTCGTACAGGACCATCATGGACAGCGCCACGGAAATTGACCTCTCGGCGATCGACAGCGTCACGGCCGACGGCGATACGGTCGTCGTCCGCCTGAAACATCCGCAGTCCACGTTCATCTTGACGGCCACGGGGGTCGGCGTCGCGCCGGAGCACGCATACGACGAGGACTTTGCGTTGAAACCCGTCGGCTCAGGACCGTTCAAGCTCGTACAGTACGACGTCGACCAGCAGATGATTCTGGAAGCCAACGAGGATTACTACGGCGCGCTCCCGCGCATCAAACGCGCGGTCTTCCTTCATATGTCGGACGAAAATCAGCAGCTGATGGCCGCCCAGTCCGGCCAGGTCGACATCACACTGACGTCCGCGCCGCTCGCCGCGATGAACGCGATAGACGGCTACAACCTGCTGGTCGAGAAAACGGTGGACAATATGGGCATTGTGATGCCTACTATCCCGACGGGCGGCGGGACAAGCGTCCTTGGCAACGCCATGGGCAACGACGTCACCTGCGATGCGGCCCTGCGGAAGGCCGTCGCCTACGCGATCGACCGCCGGCAGCTCTGCGACGAGGCGCTGAGCGGCTACGCGGCGCCCGCTTACTCCGAAAATGACGGCATGCCGTGGTGGAACCCGGAATGCGTCATCGAAACGGATGCGGTGTATGCCGTCCGGCTGCTGGAAGAGGCCGGATGGACCGATACGGACGGCGACGGCATCCGCGAAAAGAACGGATTGAAAGCGTCCGTACCTGTGTACTATTTTGCGGGCGACAGCGCGCGCCAGGCCGTCGCGATGAGCGCGGCGGTCCAGGTGCGGGAAAAAATCGGGGTGGAACTGATTGTCGAGGGGATGGGCGAAGGCGACATGATGGCCACGATGGTCGCACAGCCGGTGATCCTCGCGTGGGGCAGCGCGAATCCGATTACGAGCTACTATCTCTACCACTCGTCGAGCATCGGCCAGGACGACTGGTATAACCCCGAGAGTTTTGGCAGCCCTGTCGTGGACGGCTACCTCGACGCGGCGCTGAACGCGAAAACCCTGGAAGAGGCAATCCCATACTGGCAAAAAGCGCAGTGGGACGGCGCGACCGGGACGAGCATGCGAGGCGAATGCCCGTACATTTTTCTTGTGAACAAGGATCACCTGTATTTCCGCCGCGACGGACTGAACACGGGCGACCAGATGATTCACGCGCACGGCGCGTCATGGACGCTTGTGGCGAATTTGAGGGATTGGTATTGGGAAAGCTGAAATCCGTCGTTATCTATGGTGCGAGGGGCCTCACGCTGCTCCTCGCGGTGAGCGCGCTTTCGTTTGCCCTTGCGAGCGTATCGCCGATCGATCCCGAGACGAGGTACCGTCTGTCGCACCCCGGCGTGTCCGACGAGAACGTCGAGAAGATGCGCGCATATTGGGGCGTCGACGAGCTGCCCGTAGCGCGTTACCTCGGCTGGCTCGGCGGTATCCTGCGCGGCGAATGGGGGGTGTCGACGTCGTACCGTCGGCCGGTACTGGACGTGATTGGGGTGCGATTCAAAACATCGCTTCTGCTGATGATGACGGCGTGGGCGCTCTCGGGGTTGCTGGGTTTTTCGGCCGGGTGTCTGATGGGGGCATTCCGAGGACGATGGCCCGACCGCATCGTGCGGCCTGTGTGTCTGTTTTTGTGCTCGGTCCCGACATTTTGGGTAGGGCTCATGTTTCTCGCCGTGTTTGCCGCCGGACTCGGCTGGTTCCCTTTCGGGCTTGCGGTGCCGCCCGGCGTGGCGCCGGAGGCCGTCACACTGGGTCAGCGGATCCATCACCTGATCTTGCCCGCGCTGACGCTGTCGTTCCTGTCGTTTGCGGGTCTCGCCCTGCACACGCGCGAAAAGCTTTTTGACGTATATGCCAGCGACTACGCGCTGTTCGCGCGGGCGCGCGGCGAGAGCGACGCGAGCATCCTGTTTCGCCACGGCGTGCGAGGCGCGCTGATTCCGGCGGTGATCATGCAGTTCGGCTCGTTCGCGGAGTTGTTCGGCGGCTCGGTATTTGCGGAGAGCATTTTCAGCTATCCGGGGCTCGGCGCGGCAGCGGCGGCGGCGGGGACGGGCGCGGCGGATATGCCGCTGTTTCTGGGGATCGTCATGTTTTCGGCCTGCTTTGTCTTCGCCGGCAACCTCGCGGCAAACATCCTGACGCAGATCATCGATCCGCGCACGCGAGAGGGGGCAAACGTGTGAAAAAACGAAGCGGACGCGTCGACGCCGCCATCGTCTCGACGCTCCTGTTTGCGGTCATACTCGCGATTTACCTCGGCGGAGCACTGATCCCGGACGCGGCGCTCGGGGCCGATTTCACGCAAAAACAGCTGCCTCCCTCGGCGTCGCACCTCTTCGGCACCGATTTTCTGGGGCGCGATATGTTTGTCCGTACGGTAAAGGGGTTGTCTTTGTCGCTTGCCGTTGGCGCGGCCGCTTCCGCTATGGCGGCCGTCGTCGCGTTTGCCGTGGGGGCCGCGGCGGCGATGGGCAGGGGGGCGGTCGATCATGCCGTAAACTGGTGTATCGACGTGTTTATGAGCGTCCCGCACACCGTGCTGATGATCCTGATCTCGGTCGCGCTCGCCCGGGGCGCGGCGGGTATGCTTTTCAGCATTGCCGTCACGCATTGGGTCGCTCTCGCGAGGGTCATCCGCGGCGAGGTACTGCAAATCCGCTCGCAGCCGTACATCATGACGTCGCGGCGTTTTGGAAAATCGACGCTGTGGATCGCGCGCAAGCACATCCTCCCGCATGTGGCCCCGCAGTTTTTTGTGGGGCTGATTTTGCTGTTTCCGCACGCGATCATGCACGAATCGGGCCTCACGTTTCTTGGCTTCGGCCTGCCGCCGGAGCAGCCTGCCATCGGGACGATCCTTTCGGAATCCATGCGGTACCTCTCAAGCGGCGCGGTATGGCTCGCGTTTTTCCCGGGCCTTTCGCTTGTGACACTCGTACTGCTGATTGGCAAGCTTGGAAACACGGCGCGCCGCCTGTTTGAGCCGCGCGAAGCGCAGATGTAGAGAAGCTGCATGATGGTACCTTGTTGCCGCGAAGCGGCAACAAAAAACAAGAATTTGGGTTGTGGGTTGCAGGTGCAACCCACGTTAGGGAAGCTATGTTATGGTGAATGTCATTGAAGTGAAACGTCTGTCGCTGTCATTTCAGATGTATGACAGGGGTTTTTCTCAGCGCTTGCTGAAAGTCGTCTCGAATCTGAACGCCGCCGTCGGAGAGGGCGAGATCTTGGCCGTGGCGGGTTCGAGCGGCTCGGGGAAAAGTTTGCTGGCCCATGCGCTGCTCGGGATCTTGCCGAAGAATGCGAGACTTGACGGCGAGATGCGCTGGTTCGGCGCGCCGCTGGACGCCGCGCTCCAGAAGCGATTGCGCGGACGGGAGATGGCGCTTGTCCCGCAGAGCGTGACGTATCTCGACCCTCTGATCCGCGTCGGGCGGCAGATCTCACGCGATAAACAGACGGTGAACGAATTGCTTGGCCGCTATCATCTGAAACCCGAAGCGGCCGGGCTGTTCCCACACGAACTGTCGGGGGGGATGACGCGGCGCGTGATGATCAGCACCGCGCTGGCAAGGCGGCCAAAGCTCGTCATTGCCGACGAACCGACACCGGGTCTGTCGCCGCGTCTCGCGGAACACGCGATGAGACATTTTCGCGAAATCGCGGACACCGGGACGGCCGTGCTGCTCATCACGCACGACATCGATCTCGCGATTCGTTACGCGGACCGCGTGGCGGTGTTTTACGCGGGCACGGCGGTCGAAACGGCCAAGGCCTCGGATTTTGCCGACGCGGCGCTGCTGCGCCACCCGTACAGCAAAGCGCTTTGGGCGGCCATGCCGCAAAATGGGTTCACCGCGGCCGCCGGGGCGCAGCCCTATGCCGGAGACTGGCCGCCTGGGTGTCTGTATGCGCCGCGCTGTCCGGAGTGCACGCCCGCGTGCGTCGCCGCTTTGCCGGATACGCGCGTCGTCCGCGGGGGGGAGGTGAGCTGCCGCCATGCGCGTTGAGGCGAGAGACATCGTGTTCGGCTACGCCCGCGGGCGACCTGTGCTCGACGGCGTGAGCCTGACGATCGAGCCCGGCGAGCGTGTCGCGCTTGTCGGGCCGTCGGGCTGCGGCAAGAGCACGCTGTCGCGGATTCTCGCGGGGCATCTGACACCGCAATCCGGCGCGGTGCTGGCGGCGGGCCAGCCGCTGCCAAGGCGCGGGTTTTGTCCCGTCCAACTCATTGGCCAACACCCCGAGAAGGCGGTCGATCCGCGCTGGAAGCTTGGCAAAACGCTGGCGGAGGCCTGGGCGCCCGACGACGTTTTTTTGTCGGCGATGGGGCTTGAAAAAGCGTGGCTGGACCGCTACCCGGCCGAACTGTCGGGCGGCGAGCTGCAGCGTTTTTGTATCGCCCGCGCGCTCGCGCCGGGTACGCGGGTTGTGATCGCCGACGAGATGAGCACCATGCTCGACGTCATTGCGCAGGCGCAGATATGGGAAACGCTGTTGCGCGCCGCGGGTGAGCGCGGGCTCGGCGTGCTCGCGGTCACCCACAGCGCGGCGCTCGCGGCGCGCATCAGTTCGCGCGTCATAGCGTTTGAGGACCTGTCGCGCGGTGCCGGCGTCCGACTCGATGTACACATCTCCTAAGTTTCTCCCCAATACATTGACGGATTTGACGGGTTGACATAGACTCGTCCAGATGTTAAAATGTGTCCGCGAGGACACAAAGGCGTGTTTCACCCCCGTAAAGGTGAGATGTGCCTTTTTTTGTCAATTTAAGGAGGTGTTCGGTATGCGATTGTCTCCCAAAGAAATGGAAAAACTCATGTTGCACACGGCTGGGGAGCTGGCCAAGCAGCGAAGAGCCAGGGGGCTGAGGCTCAACTATGTGGAGTCTGTGGCGCTGATCAGCTCGGAACTGCTCGAATATGCCAGAGACGGCAAGCGGGTCACGGAGCTGATGGAACTGGGGACCAAGATCTTAACCACGGACGATGTCATGGACGGCGTGGCCGAAATGATCCACGAAGTCCAGATCGAAGCCACCTTCAAAGACGGCACCAAACTGGTGACCGTACACAACCCGATTGCGGTGAAATAGCGGAAAGGACGGTGTGGAACGTGATACCAGGCGAAATCATCACCCGAGAGCGCGATGTAATTCTCAACGAAGGCAGGAGGACCGCGCGCGTCGCGGTTTCCAACCAGGGCGACCGGCCCGTGCAAGTGGGCTCCCATTTTCATTTTTTTGAGACAAACAAACTGCTTCGTTTTGACAGAGAGACCGCCTACGGCATGAGGCTGGACATTCCCTCGGGTACGTCCGTGCGCTTCGAGCCGGGGGAGACAAAAACCGTGCAGCTGACGGCGTTGGGCGGCCGGAAGAGGGTGTTCGGCCTGAACGGCTTGACGGCGGGCCAGGCAAGCCCCGCTTCGCTGCCAAAGTCGCTGCACGCCGCCCGGGAAAAGGGGTTCGTTGAATGAACCGAACCATAAGCTTGTAGGAGGGAAGTATCATGAGCTCGAAAGTATCCGGCAAAAACTACGCGATGATGTTCGGCCCCACCACGGGCGATCGGATTCGGTTGGCCGACACCGATCTGCTGGTCGAGATTGAGAAGGACTTCACCGTATACGGCGACGAAATCAAATTCGGCGGCGGCAAGACAATCCGCGACGGCATGGGACAATCTGCGGGCACAACGAGCCGCGGCGGCGACCTGGATTTGGTCGTCACAAATGCGGTCGTCATCGACTACACGGGGATCTACAAGGCGGACATTGGCATCAAGGACGGCAAAATAGCTGGGATAGGCAAGGCGGGCAACCCGGATATCATGGACGGCGTGACGCCCGGCATGGTGGTGGGCGCTTCGACGGAAGCACTGGCCGGCGAAGGACTTATCGTGACGGCCGGCGGGATTGACACCCACATACATTTTATCTGCCCCCAGCAGATCGACACGGCTCTTTACAGCGGCGTCACCACGATGATCGGCGGCGGCACAGGCCCGGCTGACGGCACCAACGCCACGACCTGCACCCCCGGTCCCTGGAACCTGGGTATGATGCTCAAGGCCTCGGAGGACTACCCCATGAATTTGGGTTACCTGGCCAAGGGAAACTGTTCCGCGCACGCGCCGCTGATCGAACAGGTCAAAGCGGGCGCCATGGGGCTGAAAATACACGAGGACTGGGGCTCCACCCCGGCGGTGATCGACGCGGCGCTGACGGTGGCGGACGAGTACGATGTGCAAGTCGCCATACATACCGACACGCTCAACGAGGCCGGATGCGTCGAGGATACCCTGGACGCCATCGCCGGGCGCGTTATCCACACCTATCACACCGAAGGCGCGGGCGGCGGCCACGCGCCCGACATCATCAAGGCGGCGGCCTTTCCCAATGTGCTGCCCTCTTCCACGAACCCCACGATGCCGTTCACCGTCAACACGCTGGACGAGCACATGGACATGTTGATGGTCTGCCACCACCTGGACAAAAAAATCCCAGAGGACGTGGCCTTTGCGGATTCGCGCATTCGCCCCGAGACCATTGCGGCCGAGGATGTTCTGCACGATATGGGCATTTTCAGCATGATGAGCTCGGACTCGCAGGCTATGGGCCGGGTGGGCGAGGTCATCACCCGCACCTGGCAGACGGCCAGCAAGATGAAGCGCCAGCGCGGCGCACTTCCGGAGGAGGCCGACGGCAGCGACAACCACCGCGTGAAGCGCTATGTCTCCAAATATACGATCAACCCGGCGATCACCCATGGTATCGCCGCGTACGTGGGCTCGGTCGAAACGGGCAAGTTCGCGGATCTTGTGCTGTGGAATCCGGCGTTTTTCGGCGTGAAGCCCGATCTGATCATCAAAGGCGGACTGATCATCGCCTCCAAGATGGGGGATCCCAACGCGTCCATTCCCACACCCCAGCCTGTCTTCTACAGGCATATGTTCGGCGCGCACGGCGCGGCCAAGTATGACACCGCCATCACCTTTGTCTCCCAGGCCGCCGTGGACGAGGGCGTGCCGGAAAAACTGGCCCTGCGTAAGCGTGTGCTGCCGGTCAAGGGGTGCCGCGACGTATCCAAATCCGACATGAAGTTCAACGGCGCCACGCCCGCCATCGACGTCGATCCGGAGACATACGCAGTCAAGGTGGACGGCGTGAAGGTGGATTCCGCGCCGGCGGAGGTTTTGCCGCTGGCGCAGCTGTACAATTTGTTCTGAAGATAGTACCTTGTTGCCGCGAAGCGGCAACAAAAAACAAGAATTTAGGTTGTGGGTTGCAGGTGCAACCCACATTAGGGGGGTACGTATATGGGCACCGCGTTGGGACTGTGTCTGCTGTATGTGGGCATCGTGCTGATCAACAACGGCGTTTGCCGTTTGCAAAACATCGGGGGGAAAGCCCCGGCCGTCATGAACATCTTTACCGGCGGCGTGTCGGTGGTGGTCAACGTCTTTGCCATAGCCTCCGGCGACTACTATGCCGCGGCGACCGGTTTGCTGTTTGGGTTTACATACCTGTTTTCGGCGCTCAACAACATCCTTGGGCTGGACACCCGGCCCTACGGTTGGTTCAGTCTGTTTGTGGCCGTCAACACCATCCCCTGCGCCTACATCGACAGGGCCGATTGGCGTATGATGCTCATATGGCTGGCCTGGGGCGTTTTGTGGCTCACCGGCTTTATCGAGTGCGTACTGAAAAAGGATCTGAAAAAATTCGTACCCGCGCTGGCCATCATAGAGGGTGTTATCACCGCCTGGATACCCGGGTTTTTGATGCTGACAGGACAATGGTGAACCGCCTATGATCATTGAGACACTGAAAGGCCGCCTGGGCGATGCGGCCTTTGCGGGGCTTACCGTGAATTATGCGGACATTGCGTGGCACGACGCACACCGGAAAATTGCCCGGCTTGTCACCAGAAACGGCTTGGAACTGGGCTTGCGGCTTTCGGAGGATCTGTCCCACAGGGGCTTGCGGCAGGACGACGTTTTGTATGCGGACGACGCCGCGGTCATCGCGGTGAACATCGTCCCCTGTGCGTGTATATTCGTGAGTCCCGCAAGCCGCGAGGGGCTTGTTACACTGTGTTATGAGATCGGCAACCGGCACGGCCCATTTTTTTACGACGAGAGCGGGGCGGGGTTTTTGTTGCCCTACGATGCGCCGATGTTTGCCATGATTGAGAAATTGGGGCAGGCGCCTCGGTCGGTGACGGCCAGACTCATGCCGGAAAAACGCATATCGAGCGCCCATGGGCAGCATGGGCACCAGCATTGACAAAGTCTCTCAGGGTCTTTGCGCCGACGGCGCGGAGACCCTGAGAGAAGTTTGCGGAAAGGCCGAGGTAATGGCCGTGACGGACCAATTGTTTATATTGCTGCAAATCAACGACGCCGCCTTTCCCATCGGCGCGTACGCGCATTCGTACGGCCTGGAGACCTACATCCAGGAGGGGCTTGTAAAAACCGCCCAAGACGCGGCCGACTATCTGGAGCAAAATCTCAAAGCGTCGTTTCTGTATTCGGAGCTGCTGGCCGCGAAGCTGGCCCATGAAGCCGCATCCCGGCGCGAGGTGGACGAACTCGCGCGCTTGGAGGAGGCATTGTTTGCGAGCAAGGTCCCGTGTGAGATCCGGCAGGCATCGCAGAAACTGGGCGTGCGTTTTGTCAAGACCGCCGGTTTGCTGCTTGTGTCCGACACGGTATTTTCGGAATATATCGCCTCTCACAAGGACGCAAAAACCTCTCACGCGGTGGCGTACGGCGTGTTTACATCGGCGGCCGGTCTTCGCGCGGCCGACAGCTTGGCCGCGTTTCTCTACGCGCAGGCCGCCGCGATGGTCACGTGCTGCGTCAAGACCATTCCCCTGAGCCAAACGGACGGTCAGAGAATGCTTTCGGGCGCCAGGCGATTTTTCCCGCAAATCCTGGAGGCGCTCGAAGGACTCGGCCGCGATGATCTGTGCCGTTCTTGTCCCGGGCTGGAGATACGGGCGATGCGGCACGAAAATCTGTATTCCAGACTGTATATGTCTTGAGAGGGAAAGAGAATGCATTGTGTAAAAATCGGCGTGGCCGGGCCTGTGGGGTCGGGAAAGACGGCCTTGATTGAGGCCGTCACCCGGCGTATGGCCCAGGATTACAGCATCTGTGTCGTGACAAACGACATCTACACAAAAGAGGACGCCGAGTTTCTTGTCAAGAACAGTGTACTGGACAAAGAACGAATTGTGGGCGTAGAAACCGGCGGATGCCCCCATACGGCCATCCGCGAAGACGCTTCTATGAATCTTGAGGCCATCGACGAGCTTGTGCGCCGTTTCTCCGACACCGAGATCGTATTTGTGGAGAGCGGCGGCGACAATCTCTCCGCCACATTCAGCCCGGAACTGGCCGACGCGACGATATTCGTCATCGACGTGGCCGAGGGCGATAAGATCCCCCGCAAAGGCGGTCCGGGCATCACGCACTCCAGCCTGCTGGTGATCAACAAGACGGACATTGCCCCGTATGTGGGCGCCAGTCTGGCGGTCATGGAACGCGACGCCAAGAAGATGCGGGGCGAAAAACCTTTTCTCTTTACGGACATGCGCAGCGGCAAAAATGTGGACGGCGTGGTTGATTGGATCAAGAAAAATGTCTTACTGGAGGACATGCGGCCTTGAATGAGAACAGATACGGCGCGCAGTCCACGCTGTGCGTCACAGCGCGGCCGGCCGGAGGACGCACGGTCCTTGCCGACGTGCGCTTCACCGCGCCCTATAAAATCCTCCATCCGTTTTATGACGAAAACGGCAGTATGAGCGTGATGATGGTCAGCGTTTCCGCCGGGATTCTGTCGGGCGACAGCCAAAAAATCGACATCACCGTGCGGGAGGGCGCGCGGCTCACCGTCACGTCGCAGGCGTTTGAAAAGATACACAAAATGGATGACGGCGCTTTCGCGACGCGCGATACGCGCCTCGTGGTGGAAAAAGACGCCGCGCTGAGCTACGCGCCGCTGCCTGTCATACCCTTCAAAGATTCCGCTTTCAGGAGTCAAACGGAGGTGCGGCTGGCGGAGGCCTCGTCGCGTTTTTTTCAGAGCGAAATCATCTCATGCGGGCGGGCCTCCCGCGGTGAAAGATTTGCGTACCGCGAATACAAATCCCTGACGAAAATATACGAAGGGGAGACGCTCATATACGCCGACAACGCCGTATACAGGCCCGGCAGCGCGCCCATGGAGCGCTTTTGTCTTTTTGAGGGATATACGCATCTGGGGACATGTCTGATGGTAAACCAGGACATCTCGGAGGAACAGACCGAAGCGCTGCGCGCGGCGGTGTACGCGCTGAAAGACGGTGTGGGCGGCGTCACCAAGACAGGGTACGGCGGCCATTGCGTGCGGGCCCTCGCGAACGGTTCGGAGCCGTTGCTGGCGCTAAATGATAAAATACGGGAAATTTTGGGACCGTGAGAGAGGCTTCCGCAGTCAAATTCAGCCGTTTTACAGCCAATCGCTATTCAAGCTCTCTCGCTTCTTCAAGAAAAGCTTTGCGTTTTTTATGGCGCTCTTTTAAATCAGCAAATAGCTGTTCCCAGCGAGGCTTGTCTTTTAATACTCGCACATATATATCCTTGACTTTGCCATAATAGCGCACGGCTTGTTTATATCCTCTTCGGTTTGGCCCCGCGCCGCCTTCGGCATGCCTGAGTGCCAATTGAGCAAAATACTCGCTTATATCCTCCGGAAAGTCATGCTTTAGCTTGTCCGCAAAATAATCGCGATCAATCCCCCAAAAGCCAAAGCCACGAGAGACGGGCCCCTTTTTAAATATTATGTCATATACTTCTTGCTTTAGGCCTTCATCCAAGCAAATATTCAGATAACCGGTAAAATCCCGCTTCTTTAATTCTCCGAACAGCATATCGCGAACGCGGGTATTTCCTGGCAGAGTTCCACCAGCAAATCTTTTATCTGCGCTGCCGATTTTCCGTTTAAGACAGACTCAATTGTTTCAGCCTCGGAGTTGTTCATGAGAAAGACCTCCTTTTCAACAGTATATGCAAACCTGTTCCATGGTCTTTTTCAAATCCTTAAGCCTCAATTTGATGGTTTCAGACAGCATCCTTTATTTCTCCACGACAAGCCAGCGTCCGGTCTTCGCTGGGCCGATCCTCTCGACAAGCCTCAAGTCCTTTAGCGTCTTGACGTTCTTCTTGACATTGCGCTCGTTGATTCCCAGCTCTGTTGTCAGCAGCTTCACGGTGACAGACGGGTTGCTTTTCATGATTTCGAGAATCTTCACCTGAATCTTGTTTACGGTGTCGCCATTGGTGTCTTTTACGGTGTCTCTTACAGTGTCTTTGGTGTCTTTTACGGTGTCACCACCATTGACTTTTGAGACACCGTTCAAAACGTACCTACCGTGCGCGTCCTGCTTGGCAATCCCCAGTTCAAGCAGTCTGGAGACGTACTGCGTCAAGTTGGCATCGACCTTTTGCCCATGGTAGAGCGAATAGATTATCAGTAACTCCTCTGTCGAGAGCTGGTCGGTTACGCTTTCGCCGATGCTCCTGAAAAGGGCCAGCATCTTCTCGTCAATCTTGCTCCCTTTGAGCCTGATGCGCACGATGTACTCGTCCGAGTCGAGGAAGTCCGGCAGATCCTTTGCCTCTCGGATGCACAGCTCGTAAATCAAGTCCATGCCCTGTCCAGCGCGTTCCACCAAGCCGCAACGTGCCAGCATCTCCGCGATGAGGCGGTTGCGCGGTGCCTGACGGAACATGATGTTCTCGCGGGTGATGCCGTGAGGGAAGCCGCCGGGGCTGTCTATCTCCAAGCGGTCACGATACTGCTTGACGAATATGCTACCGGAGAGCTGGTAATTGCGATGGCTAACGGAATTCAAGATGGCTTCGCGCACTACCCGCTCATTATAAGCGGGGATGTCAAAGACAAAGAGCCCGTCCTGATAGTGCAGCTTGTCATTGCGCAGGTTGACAAGCCCCCACAGTTTGTCAAAGAACGCGAAGAATCCAACGCGGAACTCCTCCCGCGCAGCAGCTGGGCCGGGTCTGTTCGATGGCCTGTACTCGAAGATGACCTCTGCTTGGGCGAGGTGGCGGTTCAAGGCCGCAGACGTGCCGAACAGAATCAGCGCCGCATAGGTGATGCCCTTGTCGGTGACAGCTCCGATGTCGCGCAGCAGTTGCTCTGTCTCGATGCTTTCAAGCCGATTCAGCAGTCCCGCCTTGTCCGGGTCGGGCTTTATCCTCTTAACCCACTTGGAGCGGAAGACCTCTACCGCGTCAGCATTGATGTCTGCCATCGTCGCATCGGCGCAGCAGTCGGATGAGAAGTCGTGCCCGGTCTCGGCGTATATCGCCCGCCGCATCTCCTCCGTCATCTGCATCAGCTTGTCACCCTCGTACCACCACGCGATGCCCTCGTACTGGATGGGCAGACCTGCCGGACGTGCGGCAACGTCAAAAACGAGAACCCTGTCCCCCTCCGGATCATAAAGCTCGAAGTCAATCATCACATGAAGCCGCTCGATGAAGCCCAGTCTTGTGCGCTCTGGCTGCTCGAACGCCTTGCTGCCGACCACCTTGCGTGGACGCTTGTCGCTGATGCCGAACACCAGCTTGCCGCCGCCCACGTTGGACAGCGCACAGCAACACTTGCAGGCCTCTTCAAAATCGAACCTGTTCTTGGCCTCCTTGAACTGGTAGAATTCGCCCTCCTTGGCCTGCAGCAACTCTTCGATTGTCTCTTTTCGCTTCAAATCGTCACTCCTTTTCATAGATTTTCACGGAAGGAACCAAGCCTATGTAGTCAGCTGTTCTCTAAATCAAAATACAACATCCCATTGTTGATGTCAAGAAAAACTGCACCTACAAACTTTTGGTGCAAGAGTTCTTCTGTAAATTCTCTATTGCTACACCAGTTAAATGTGCCTTCCCCTGTAACAAGTGGATCAATAGCTTTTGGGAAGTTTACTTTCGAAGGTTTCCATCCGCAGTTGGATAATAATCCCTCCTAGCTCGACATTATCAAAAAGAACATCCCCCTCCTACTATCGTTGCCTGTCTCTTATCCTCTCACACAATGAGACATCAATCGCTGTCAATGCCAATATTACCCAATTTATCCAAACCAATGATGTAAATAATTTGTTTGGATCGTTTGTAGCGGTATATAAAGGGTCAAAAGAGCCCGCCCGGGACAACACGAACAAGATTAACATAACATCTGCGTATACTTGGGAAACAATTGCCAACAAACTGATTCTTGGCCATCGAAAAGCAAAGAGTCCTAATGCCAATCGAACTCCATCGCGAACATGAATACCAATAAAACTCTCTCGGTTTGCTTGCAAAGAATTTCCTAAACAGACAGGGATAAAATACAAAGCAAAGGTTATGTAATTGTATGTCATTTTTCATCACCGTCTACTTCTCTCCAGGATATATCATTTTGATGACGTTATCCACAACAAAGATCTGTGTGGCAGCACCATATATGCCACCTTTGATCAATAATTTGGCTGCGGCCTCAGCTGTTACCCTAGAGGAATAAGTGATATAGACTATAGAAAACATCTCTTTACTAGCACCAACAATTTTCCCATAAACAGTCTTTGTGGGCGCGGCAGCACTTTTACCTCCGATAAAGCCAGCTAATCCATCGATGCCAGCATTAACTCCGACCTTTTCCCAATCAACATTTCGGCCGTAAACAACATCTTGCAATGTAGATTCAGCACCACCAAGGAAAGCATTTATACCAGCCTGGCCGAGCAAACCAAGAGGAGTACCTGTTACTGCACCACTAACAGCACCAAACAATGCTGACACACCCACACTGGCCCAATTTATGTCGCTAAATTTAGCTCCGTTCCTGATTTGTCCATAAATATTAATTCCTCCAGCAACCACTA
>JAISCT010000040.1 GCA_031265355.1 Oscillospiraceae bacterium
GTAGGCTGTGTCATCTAAAGGTTGTCAGCAAGCGGCGAGTATTTTTTTCGTCAGGCGAGGCGGCGGGTTCCGCTGATACTGGCGTGTATCAGCGGGTTCCGCCAACGCTGTCTGGCGGGAAAAAGACCGACGCTTGGTAAACATTTAGGTGACACAGCCTACTAGGAATTTTCTGCGTCCATCGGTTGGGGCGTCCAATTGCTATCTGTAGGGGGATATATGAGAGAGATCAAGATTTTCGATACGACGCTGCGCGATGGGGAACAGGCCCCCGGGTATTCGATGGATCTGCAGGAGAAGCTGGAGGTGGCCCGCCAGTTGGAGCGGCTGCGGGTAGATGTGATCGAGGCCGGATTTGCCGTCGCCTCGCCAGGCGACCTTGCTTCCGTCCAGACGATCGCGCGGGCGGTGAAGGAAGCCCGCGTGTGCAGCCTGGCCCGCGCACTGCCCAGGGACATCGACGCGGCCTACGAGGGCGTGCGCGACGCGGTGGCGCCTCGGATCCATATCTTTTTGGCCACCTCACCGATTCACATGCAGTATAAACTGCGTATGACGCCGGAAAATGTGCTGGAGCAGACGGCTGCGATGGTCGCCTGCGCAAAAAAATATTGTGACGACGTCCAGTTTTCGGCTGAGGACGCCACCCGCTCCGACCGGGACTTCTTGGTCCGGGTCTGCGAGGCGGCGATCCGAGCCGGCGCCCTCACAATCAATTTGCCGGACACGGTCGGGTACGCCTACCCCGGCGAGATGCAGGAGCTGACTGCTTATGTGGTGGCACATACAAAGGGGATCGAAAAAGTGACGCTTTCGGTGCACTGTCACGACGATTTGGGGCTCGCCACCGCCAATTCGCTGGCCGGCGTGCTGGGCGGCGCGGCGCAGGTCGAGTGCACGGTGAACGGCATCGGCGAGCGGGCCGGCAACGCGTCGCTGGAAGAGATCGTCATGGCGCTGCACACCCGCCGGTCCTATTTCCAGGCCCGGTGCCGCATCGATACACAGCAGATTTACCGCACCAGCCGCCTGCTGCAGTCGGTGTCCGGCGTCCCGGTGCCGCCGAACAAGGCCGTGGTCGGCGCCAACGCCTTCGCGCATGAATCCGGCATTCATCAGCACGGCGTGATGGCGGAGCGTACCACCTATGAGATTATGACGCCGGCCTCCGTGGGACTGCCGCAGAACAAAATGGTGCTGGGCAAGCACTCGGGCCGCCATGCCTTTGAGGAACGTCTGCATGCCCTCGGGTTCGACCTGGCGCCCGAAAATATGCAGACGGCGTTTGAGCGTTTTAAAGTCCTGGCCGACAAGAAAAAATTCATCCAAGACGCAGATCTGGAGGCCTTGGTTGAGAGCCGGGAGAACACGCTGCCCGGCATGATTTCTCTCGAAAGCTTCGTGATAAACGCGGGTAGCGTGATCGACGGTACAGCCATCATCAAGCTGCGTATGGGGGACAAAGTGGTACAGCGCGTGGCGATGGGCGACGGGCCAGTCGACGCGTCTTTCAAAGCCATCAACGAGATTGTGGGAGAAGAGTTCTCGCTGGAGAGCTACCAGCTCGGCGCCGTCACCGAGGGCGGCGACGCGATGGGAGAGTGCGTGCTGCGGTTGAGCCTGCGCGGGCGTTCCGTCTCCGGTCGGGGCGTCTCCACCGATATCATCGAGGCCACCATCAGGTCGTATATCCACGCCGTGAACAAATTGATGGCATAGGGTGGGGGACGGCCTATGAATGAGAAAATCATGATTTTGGACACCACGCTGCGGGACGGCGCCCAGGCGCCCGGCGTCTCTTTTTCGGTGGCGGACAAGATCGACGTCGTGTGCACCCTCGACGAACTGGGCGTAGATTACATCGAGGCTGGAAACCCCGCCTCGAATCCCAAGGATATGGATTTTTACGCCCGGATGCGCGGCCGGACGCTTCGGCACGCGCGGTTGGCCGCCTTTGGCGCCACCCGGCGCAAACACATGACGGCGGCGCGCGATGACCATCTGGCCGCTCTGCTTGCGGCGGAGACGCCTGTCGTCGTCATATTTGGAAAAACTTGGAAGTTACATCTCTCGACCGTGTTGGCCTGTTCGGAGGCGGAGAACCTTGCGATGATCGCGGACACGGTGTCGTTTTTGAAGGCGCAGGGCCGCGAGGTGATCTACGACGCCGAGCACTTTTTCGACGGATACCGCGACGATCCGGATTATGCGATGGAGACGCTGCACGCCGCGCGCCGGGCCGGCGCGGACACACTGGTGCTCTGTGACACCAATGGCGGCGCGTTCCCGGGTGACGTGGCCCGGATCACGGCGGCGGCGGCGGCCGGGCTGGATGTGCCGCCCGGCATCCATTGCCACAACGACGGCGGCATGGCGGTCGCTTCGTCCCTGATGGCCGTTCAAGCGGGGGCCAGGCATGTGCAGGGTACGATCAACGGCATCGGCGAACGGTGCGGCAATGCGTCGCTGGCCTGTCTGACGGCCAATTTGCAGGGCAAGGGGGGCTACCGCTGTCTGCCGGAGCTTGCCCGGCTCACGCACGCCGCCCGCCAGATTGCCGAGGTGGCGAACGTGATCATCCCGGACGGCGCGCCCTATGTGGGCGCCGGCGCGTTTGCGCACAAGGCCGGGATGCACCTCGACGGCGTGGCCAAACTGCCGGCTACCTTTGAGCACATTGACCCGGCGCTGGTGGGCAACCGCCGCCGGATGCTGACTTCGGAGATGGCCGGGCGGGCGGCGCTGCTGCCGCGGCTGCAGGCCTACGACGCCTCCGTGACCCGGGACAGCCCGACGCTGCTGGCCGCACTGCGCCGGCTCAAAGAGAAAGAACACGAGGGGTACCAATACGAGGCGGCGGAGGCCAGTTTCGATCTTGTGCTGCGCCGGTTGACCGGTATGTACCGGCCGTGTTTTGAACTGCTTCACTTCAAGATCATCGGAGAACACCGCCCACACCTCTCCGCCACCGCGGTCATCAAGATTCGGGTGGGGGAGCGGGAAGAGATTTCAGCGGCTGAGGGGAACGGACCGGTACACGCGCTCGACCGCGCGCTGCGCCGCGCGTTAGAGGTGTTCTATCCGCAGGTGGCGGGCATCAGGCTGATCGACTACAAGGTGCGTGTGCTGGATGCCGCCGAGGCCACAGACGCGCGGGTGCGGGTGCTTATTACTTCGACCGACGGCCGGGAGGTCTGGACCACAGTGGGCGTCTCCCAAGACATCATCCGCGCCAGTTTTGAGGCCTTGGCGGATTCGATGGAGTATCATTGCCATCAGGGGATATAGGAACGGGGATTTTTTTGTAAAACACAAAGGTGTTTTGTTGAGACCTTGGCGGATTCGATGGAGTGTTATTGTCAAGGGGATGTAGGAACGAAGGTTTTTTGTGAAATACAAAAGTGTTTGAGGTGGTGAGACCGTGGGGATGACGGCGACACAGAAGATTTTGGCGGCTCATGCGGGACGGGAGGCGGTGGCGGAGGGCGAGCTGCTCACCATGCCCGTCGATCTGGTACTCGGCAACGACATCACGGCTCCGGTCGCCATCCGGGAGATGGCGCGGGCCGGGTGTGACAGTGTCTTCGACCGTGACAAGATCGCCCTGGTGCTGGACCATTTCACACCCAATAAGGACATCGCTGCCGCCCGCCAGTGCAGCGCCGTGCGCGCGTTCGCCAGGCGGCATGCGATCAAGCACTTCTATGATGTGGGAACCATGGGCGTCGAACATGCGCTGCTGCCGGAAAAAGGGCTGGCGGCGCCCGGCGAGGTGATCATCGGCGCGGATTCCCACACCTGCACCTACGGCGCCTTGGGGGCCTTTGCCACCGGCGTCGGCTCTACGGACATGGCCGCCGGCATGGCCACAGGACGGGCCTGGTTCAAAACCCCGTCCGCCATTCGTTTTGTGCTGACGGGCGCGCCCACCGAATGGGTGAGCGGCAAAGATGTGATCCTGCACATCATCGGACAAATCGGCGTGGACGGCGCGCTGTACCGATCGATGGAGTTTACCGGCGCAGGCGTCGGACAGTTGTCCATGGACGACCGTTTCACCATCGCCAATATGGCCATCGAGGCCGGCGCGAAGAACGGGATTTTCCCGGTGGACGAAAAAACAAAGGACTACATGGCGGCGCATCCGGGCGTCCACAAAGTCCCCGGCCCGTACGCCGGGATCTTCGAAGCGGACGCGGACGCGGTCTACGAAAAGACGATTTCCATTGATTTGTCCGCCGTGCGGCCCACCGTGGCCTTTCCCCATCTGCCGGGAAACACGCGGACCATCGACGAGGCGGGCGCCGTCAAAATCGACCAGGTGGTCATCGGCTCCTGCACCAACGGCCGTCTGGAAGATATGCGCGTCACGGCGAAGATCCTCAAGGGTCGAAAGGTGGCGCCGGACGTCCGCTGCCTCATCTTTCCGGGAACCCAGCAGGTTTACCTGGACTGCATCCGGGCGGGCTACGCGGAGATCTTCGTGGAGGCCGTCGCCGTACACTCCACGCCGACCTGCGGCCCCTGCCTAGGCGGGCACATGGGGATCCTGGCCGCCGGGGAGCGCGCCGTTTCCACCACCAACCGGAATTTCGTAGGGCGCATGGGGCATGTGGACTCTGAGATCTATCTGGCCAGTCCGGCGGTGGCCGCGGCTTCCGCCGTGCGGGGCTGCCTCGCCAATCCGGAGGCGTTTTAA
>JAISCT010000041.1 GCA_031265355.1 Oscillospiraceae bacterium
TTCCTCTGCCCAGTCACATGCAGTGCGATGCTCGCGCACACTGATATGCCTGATGCCTCCAAGCGGCTCCGCAAATGCAAATATGCTGCATGTCCCTTCCCGCACATATTCGGAATCTGTTTTCAGATCATCTCCGGGACGCATCGGGAGGGGTTCTCTCGCATCACCAAGAAGCTGATAAGGCTTCTCATCCATGCAGACGACTGGGCGCGTTGGATCGTAGGGCATTTCATATACGTCAAGAACATCTTCCATGCAGGCTACGAATTCTGCGTTTTCCTTCGGTGGGATGCACCAGTAGTCGTTGCGGTAAGGTCGTAATTGGTTTTTTTTAAAGCCCGACCAATCGTGTCTTTGCTGACCGGAATATCCAGTTCTACCCGGCACTTTTCTTCCAGCAGGCGCAACGTCCATCTGCTATGTCCTTCCGGCGCAGGACCACAGGCAATCTCAATCAGTTTTGCTTCGCTACGGCCATCAAGTTTCCGGCGTGCCTGGTCAGAATTACTGTTGCGATTGTATGTGAGTACCTTATCAAGGCCGCCCTCACAATACTCTTTTACAGTTTTGCCGACCGTAACCATACAGATACCATTCGATCTTGCGCTCTGTTCATGGGTCAGAACTTTGCCGTGAGCTTCATCAATGTCGATCAACACCTGACATCTACGCCGTATGGTTCTTGAAGTCCCCTCCTTGCGAATGATGGATTTTAACAATTGCAGTTCCTCTTCCGAGAGTGTGATGCTATACTTTTTTGGCCTCCCCATTTACCTTCACCGCCGTTTCTTTTTATCTTACCATAAAACGGCTATTTATGCAATATTTTAATAAAATAAATTTACATGCTTATCAGCGATACAGTACACTAGTGTAAACAGCGATCTGACAGCTTGGTTTTCTTTCACAATATTTTTTCCTGCCAATTGTACAACAGCTCCAATCTTCAGGGCAGACTCCGAAAACAGATTGACAAATGTCACGCCGGACGTTATACTATGCTCAATGAAACCGGTTTCTGTAACCGGTAACATCAACCGGCGGCGGACATGTTTGACGGCACCCTATTTTATGGAAATCTCTAAAATGAGTGTTTATGAGAACTTGCCTTATGGGCATGATAAGGAGTGGTTCACTATGGCAAACGGATATCTACTGGCTCACGATCTGGGCACCAGCGGAAACAAAGCCACTTTGTACGACACAAACGGCCGCCTTGTCGGCAGCGCGGTCTACGCGTACGACACGATGTACCCGCACAGCCGCTGGGTGGAGCAGGATCCGGAGGACTGGTGGAAGGCTGTCTGTGTCACCACACGCACGCTGCTGCAAGAGGCCGCCGCCAAGGCGTCCGACATCCTCTGCGTCTCTTTCAGCGCCCAGATGATGGGCTGCCTGTTGGTGGACAAGCAGGGCAGCCCGCTGCGGCCCATGATCACCTGGGCGGACTCGCGGGCCTGGGCCGAGGAGGACTGGATGCAGGCCCGGGTAGGCGCGGAGAGGGGTTATCACATCACCGGCCACCGGCTGAGCGCCAGTTACTCGGCGGCCAAACTGCTGTGGGTCAGGGCGCATGAACCGGACGTCTACCGCCGGGCCGATAAGATGATCCACGCGAAGGACTATATCGTCTTCCGGCTGACGGGGCGCCTCGTCACAGACTTCAGCGACGCCTCCGGAACCAATCTGCTGGATATCCAAAAAAAGATGTGGTCGGAGGAACTGATCTCGGCGTTCGAATTGCGGCGGGATCTCCTGCCGGAGCTGCACCCCTCCACCGACGTAGCGGGTCGCGTCACGGCTGAGGCCGCCCGCGCTTGCGGCCTCCTAGAGGGCACGCCCGTCGTCATCGGCGGCGGCGACGGGAGCTGTGCCTGCGTGGGCGCCGGCGTAGTGAAAGAGGGCCGCGCCTACAACGTCATCGGCACCTCCTCCTGGATCTCCAGCGCGGCCCGCCAGCCGTACTTCGACCCCCAGATGCGCACCTTCAACTGGGTTCATCTGGATCCAACACTGTACACCCCCTGCGGGACGATGCAAGCGGCGGGGCTCTCCTACCAGTGGTACAAAAATACGCTCTGCGGCGGCGAGGCGGCGCAGGCCGAGCGGACGGGGCGCAGCGTCTACGCCCTCCTGGACGAGGCGGCCGCAGCGGCCCGTCCCGGCGCCGGCGGCGTGCTCTACCTTCCCTATCTGATCGGGGAGCGCTCCCCTCAGTGGAACCTGAACGCCCGCGGCGCCTTTGTCGGGCTGCACGCGTCCACTCAAAAGGGCGATCTGTCCCGGGCGGTTCTGGAGGGAGTTGGCTGCAACCTTCGGATCATCTTAGAGGCCTTTGCCGCGACACAGACTCTCGACAACATCATCATGATCGGGGGCGGCGCCAAGGGGCGGACCTGGCTGCGGATCCTGGCGGACATCTGGCAGCGGACACTGCTGGTCCCGGCTTATATCGAGGAGGCCACCTCTCTGGGCGCGGCTGTCTGCGGCGGTGTCGGCATCGGACTCTTCAAGGACTTTGAGGCCTGCCGGGCATTCAACCCGATCGTAGACGAGATCCGCCCAAACCCAGCCCACAAGACGGTGTACGACACGCTGTTCTCCTTCTTTCAGCAAACCTATGACCAACTGGTCCCGGTCTACGACCGACTGGCAGACGCCCGCGAGCTTCACCGTCCCGGAGGTGCCGAAACGGGGGGTGCCCTTTGAGAAAGACGACGATCAACGACATCGCGAAGGAGGCCGGCGTCTCCAAGGCGACGGTGTCCCGGGTCTTGAACCACGGGGAACTGGTGGACGAGGAGACGCGAAACCGCGTGCTGGACATCATCCAAAAGCGCCGCTACTCCCCTTCCCTCGTGGCGCGAAGCCTATCAAACCGGGCTTCCAGCACCATCGGCATCGTCATCCCGGAGATCGACAACCCCTTTTACGGAAAGATCTTACGGACCATTGTCAATATCACCGACGCGGAGGGTCTGATCCCCGTCTGCTTCGACACCGGGAACAACGCCGAAAAGGATGTGAAATCCCTGTGCGTCCTTCGAGATCTGCGCATTGGCGGCCTCATCTACGCCTCCTCGGTGGAGCACGGCGAGACGGGTGTGACGAAACAGGCCAAACAGCTTCTGGACGACATGGGCGTCCCCGTGGTGTTGATCGACCGCCGCGTGCCAGACTTTCAGCGCAGCGGCGTCTTCTTCGATGGGTTTGACGCCGGTTATCTTTCCACAAAGATCCTCATCGCGGCGGGCCATGTAAACATCGGCGTCATCACCGGCAGCTTGAAGCTCGGCATCGCGCGGGCACGTCTGGACGGCTACCGCAAGGCCCACGAGGAGTGCGGCCTGCCCGTCCGCCGAACATTCATCTTTGAGGGCGACTTCACAAGCGAGACGGCCTGCCTCCTGAGCCGGGAGATGCTGTCGCTGCCGGAGAGGCCCAGCGCGGTGCTGACCTGCAACAATGACACCAGTTTGGGTTTTTTACAGGCGCTGACCGAGAGAAAGCTGAAAATCCCCCGGGATATCGAGCACATAGGCATCGACGAGATCGACGTCTTCGACGACCTGCACATGCGCTACAACCACGTCACCCGCGGCCGCGTCGAGATGGCGCAGGAAGCCATGGCGCTGCTGCTGACGCAGATCCGAAACCCGGACGCGCGACCGGAGAGCGTGTGGATCGCCCCCCGGTTCGTGCTGGACGCGCGCCTCGAACGGGTGGCCGTCAAACATAAGATCATCGCCAAAAAGCAGAAGGGAGCATCGCAGCCATGAACAAGCCAATCCTCACAATGGACGGTATCAGCAAGGCGTTTGCCGGCGTGCGGGCCCTGAAAGACGCCCGCTTTGACCTCATGCGCGGGGAAGTCCACGCTTTGATGGGTGAAAACGGGGCCGGAAAAT
The DNA here is from genome assembly GCA_031265355.1 of Oscillospiraceae bacterium. Lineage (NCBI taxonomy): Bacteria > Bacillati > Bacillota > Clostridia > Eubacteriales > Oscillospiraceae > Oscillospiraceae bacterium. The sequence continues at coordinate 3,909 of JAISCT010000041.1, forward strand.
CCACCCTGATGAAGATCCTGACCGGGATCTACGCCCGGGACGAGGGGACCATCACCTTCGAGGGGCGGCCCGTAATGTTCAAAAACCCGCGGGAGGCGCAGGCGGCCGGCATCGTCATCGTCCACCAGGAACTGAACATGTTGAACCACCTGACAGTGGCGCAAAATGTGTTCATCGGCCGGGAACCGATGCGGGGCAAAGTGATCGACGACACCAAAATGAACCGGGACGCGCACGTGCTGTTTCAAAAATTGGGGATCGACATCGACCCGAAGGCGACCATGGGCAGTTTGACCATTGGCCGCCAGCAGATGTGCGAGATTGCGAAGGCCATCTCGACCGAGGCCTCGGTGATCGTATTCGACGAGCCCACGGCGGCTCTGACCGACTCCGAGATCGAGGAGCTGTTCAAGACCATTCTCGACTTGCGCAGCAGGGGAATCGGTATCGTCTACATCTCCCACCGCATGGACGAGATCAAACGGATCACCGACCGGGTCACCGTCATGCGAGACGGCGAATGCGTCGGCGCCCTGACGACGGCGCACTGCACAAAGGACGACGTCGTCCGTATGATGGTCGGGCGGGCGGTCTACGAGGACCCAAAAAACCGCAGCGAGATCCCGGCGGACGCACCGGTGGTGCTCAGCGTCCGCCGCCTGCGGGCGGGCTCTCTGGTCAAGGACGTCAGCTTTGACCTGCGCCGAGGCGAAATCCTCGGTCTGTCCGGACTGATGGGCGCCGGCCGTACGGAGACCGCCCGAGCCATCTTTGGCGCGGACAAGCCGGACGGCGGCGAGATCTTCGTCAACGGCCGACCCTGTCGGATCCACTCGCCCCGAGACGCGGTGGCGGCCGGCATCGGGTATCTGTCCGAGGACCGCAAGCGTTACGGTCTGCTGGTCGAGAAGGATATCGCCGCCAACATCACGCTGGCCTCCCTGCGGGATTTCATGAAGGGTCTCTCGCTGAACAGGTCCAAGGAGGACAGGGCGGCTCGCCGTCACATCGAGACGCTGCGGATCAAAACGCCGTCGGAACACCAGGAAGTCCGAAAACTCTCCGGTGGCAACCAGCAGAAGATTGTCATCGGCAAATGGCTCACCCGCGACAGCCAGATCCTCATCTTCGACGAACCGACCCGCGGCATCGACGTGGGCGCGAAAGCGGAGATCTACGCACTGATGCACGAACTGGCGCGGCAGGGCAAATCCATCCTCATGATCTCCTCCGATCTGACGGAGATCCTCCGCATGAGCGACCGCATCATGGTCATGTGCGAGGGGCGGAAGACCGCGGAGATCCCCATCGAAGAGGCGACACAGGAGAAGATCATGCACGCAGCCACCTTGAGAGAAGCGCGCCGCGTCTCCTGAGACGCCGCACCAGATTTTCTTTGCCCGGCCGCATGTTTCCGGTGAGGCCGGCCCTAAGGAGTCAAAAACATGTCGGGAAACAGACCGTACCCAACCTCTTTATTGTCAAATTCTAGCAAATTATTCCAGATTTTTGGAACTCAGCGTCTGGTCGCCGTCGTCGCACTCGGCGCGCTGTATCTGTTCTTCTGCACGGCCGGCGACAATTTCGCCGCCTACAACACCTTTGTCAGCATCCTGGATTCCTCCTATTACATTGGTTTTCTCGCCATCGGCGTCACCTTTGTCATCATCACCGGGGGCATCGATCTCTCCTGCGGCACCGTCATGGTCTGCTGCGCCCTCATCTCCGGGACATTGTACTTCAAACTGGGTGTTCCGATGTGGCTGTGTCTGCTGCTGTGCATCGCGATGGGCGGCCTGTTCGGTTTCTGCAACGGGTTTATGGTGGCCGTGATGAAACTGCCCGCCTTCATCGCCACTCTCGGTACAATGATGGTGACCCGGGGACTCGGGTCGATCGTGACGGCCACCGCCAGCGTCACCTTCCCGCAGCGTCACGCGGACGACGGATGGTTCCGCGGCATCTTCAAACTGATGAGGGACGGTTTGCCCAGCGGGGGCGTGCCCACCGGCTTTATTTTGCTCATTCTACTGGCGGCCGTCATGGCGTTCATTCTGGGTAAGACCAGGCCGGGGCGATACATCCTGGCCCTGGGCAGCAACAAAGAAGCCACCCGCCTCTCCGGCGTCGACGTCGTGAAATGGGAGATCCTGGCTTACGTCATCAGCGGCCTGTTCGCCGGTCTCGCCGCCATCGCTTACGCCTCCATTTACTCCACCATCCTGCCCGGCACCGGCAACGGCTTTGAGCTGGACGGCATCGCGGGCACAGTCATCGGCGGGACTTCGCTGTCCGGCGGCATCGGCTCCATCGCCGGCACGCTCATCGGCGTGTTCATCATGAGCGTGCTGAGGACAGGCCTCCCTTTCATCGGGCTTCAACCGCACTACCAGTTGTTCTTTACCGGATTCGTTCTGGTGGCCGCCGTCTTCGCGGATGTGCTGAACCGCCGGCGGCGCAAGCGCTAACGCGCGAGACCGCCGAACTCCTGAGCGCTCACTTGTCTATCGATGCATCTCCCACGCGCCGATGCATGGATAAAGGACGCCTCCGCGGCACCGGACGCGGCGCTGCCGAAGGCGCCCAAAATCATATTAGGAGGACCACCCCATGAACACCACTCGCAGGCTCATCGCACTTTCCCTTTGTGTTCTGCTGGCGGCCGGCGCCTTGTCCGGGTGCGGCGGCACAAACAACGCAAACAACAACGGAAATCCAAACAACCTAAACAGCCCAGACAACAACGGCGACGCAGGCAACGCGCTGAAAATCGAAGTCGTCTCCAAAGGTTTTCAGGTCGACTTCTGGAAGATGGTCAACAAGGGCTGTAACGAGGCGGGCGCGGCCTACGGCGCATCCATCAACTTTGTCGGCCCTGCGAGCGAAGCCAACATCAGCGAGCAGATTGAGCAGCTTAGCAACGCCATCAACAAGGCGCCCGACGCCATTTGCTTCGCGCCTCTGGACCAGGACGCGTCCATGGACCTGATCGCCCAGGCCGGCGGCGCCGGGATCCCTCTTATCACCTTTGACGCCAACATCGAAGCCGACACCGGCGGCGCCGTCTTGGCCTTCGTCGCCACCGACAACGTGGCCGCCGGCGCCCACGCGGCCGACAAAATGTTCGAGAAACTGAAAAACAAGCTCACAAACCCCACCGCTCCCGTGCGCATCGGCGTGATGGCGCAGGACACCACCTCCAAGTCGGTGGCCCAGCGCACCAAGGGCTTCATCGACCGCATGGTGACGCTTTGCGGCGCAGACATCAGCTCCGTGGAAGGCCACGACATGTACAACGCCAAACGCGAGAACGCCAAGGTCATCCTCGATGTCGGCATCCCCGCCGAGACCACCGACGCCGCCGGCAACGTGGCCGCGCAAACTCTCCTGAACAAGTCCGATCTCATCGGCCTCTACGGTTCCAACGAGTTTTCCGCCAAGGCCATCGTCAATGTCAACGAATCTCTGCAGAAGCTGGGTCCGGACGGCGTGTGCGCGATCGGCTTTGACTCCGGCGCCATCCAGGTGCAGGCTGTCCGCGACGGCATCCTCTACGGCGCCATCACGCAAGATCCCGTGAAGATCGGCTACACCGTGGTCGACACGGCCATCCGCGCCGCCCGCGGGGAGAGCGTCAGCGACGTCAGCGTCCCCTTCCACTTCTACGACGCCTCCAACGTGGACGATCCCAACGTCGCCTCCTGCCTATACGAATAGTCCAGTCAACCGATAAACACGGCGATGGGCAGGGATAAACTCCCTGCCCATCGCCCACACAGAAAACAAAACATGGAGGATATCATGCAGTACGGCATCTACTACGCATACTGGGCCAAGCGCTGGGACGGCGATTTTATCTCCTATGTGGAGAAAGTCAAGCGGCTCGGCTTCGACATCCTGGAGGTCGCCTGCGGGGCCTTCGACCGAATGCCGCTCTCATATTTTCAGGAACTGCGACAGGCCGCCCAGACCGCCGGCCTCCGACTGACCGGGGGGTACGGCCCTCGGCCCACACACAACATCGCCTCCCCCAATCCGGCCGTCGTCAAAAATGCGTTCGCTTTTTACCGCGACATCTTCCCCAAGATGCAGGCGGCAGGTATCGACAGCCTCGGCGGCGCGCTCTACTCCTTCTGGCCGGTGGACTACGGCGTGACGCCCGACAAAGCCGGCGATCTGGCGCGCAGCACGGACAATATGCGCTGTCTGGCCGATCTGGCGGCGGCGCACGGCATCTCCCTGTACATGGAAGTTTTGAACCGCTTCGAGGGCTATCTGCTGAACGAAACCAAAGAGGCGGCGGCCTATGTCGACGCGGTCGGGCGGGACAACGTTGGGGTGATGCTGGACACTTTCCACATGAACATTGAGGAGGACAGCCTGACAGACGCGATCCGTCTGGCGGGCCGCCGTCTGGGTGAACTGCACATCGGCGAAGCCAACCGCCGTCCGCCCCGCCCGGGTCGGATGCCCTGGGGAGACATCGGCGCGGCGCTGCATGAGATCGGATTCGATGGGAAAGTCGTGATGGAGCCGTTTGTCACGGCGGGCGGCGAAGTCGGGCGCGACATCCGGCTGTGGCGCGACCTATCGGACGGCGCCGACGAGGCGGAGCTGGACCGCGAGGCGGCCCGATCGGTCGCATTCATCCGCAGCCTCTTCGGTTGAGCAAAAACGGTTCAATGCCAGGCACACTCCTGGCACTGAACCAAAAAATGGGCTCGCAGATGGCAGACCGCTATTTTTCTAAAAAAGTATGGACCGATGGCAGTGCTCGGAGCTGTGATCGCCGCCTTTGGCGTGTACGCGCAGCTCACCCTGACCGAAGTGGAACACAATATGAACATGCTGTTTGGCATGTTTACGGGGTTTGGCGTCGCGCTGCTGGTGTCCAGTGGCTGGCGCCTCATCCGCCGCCGTCTCGCCTCGCCCGAAGCCCTGCAGCGGGAGGAGATCGAACACAGCGACGAACGAAACCGTATGATCGCGATGCTGGCGGCCTCGGTGAGCTATGCGGTGTCGCAGGGGTTTCTGGCCGTCATGGCATTTTTGTTCGTGGCCATCGGCTATCCTCTCCCCGGCCTCATCGCCGCGGGCGCGTTGTGCCTGTCGGCGCTCACGCTGCTGCTGGCCACCCGTCATTATCGGCGCAAGCTGTGAACACAAACGCCGCTCGGCGCGAGCGCGTGCGGCCCGGATCCCGTACAACAGGATCCGGGCCGCACTTTTGCAAAAAACTTTGGCGTAACGTCGAGGCATACCGCAAAAAAGAACACTTGACAAATCGCCGCGCGTTGCATATAATGGTGGAGATGTAAAGGAAAGTCGCTTTACAAAAAGTCAGCGAGGTGACCGCCGTGAAATCGGATCCGCTGGACATGGCCTATCTGTTCGACTTTTACGCCGACCTCCTCACAGACAAACAGCGCGACTACTTTGATCTCTACTACCATCAGGACCTCTCGCTGTCCGAGATCTCCGAGAGCAAAGGCATCACTCGGCAGGGCGTGCGCGATGTGATCGCCCGCGCCGAGAGTACTTTGCGCCATATGGAGGCGCGGCTCGGGCTCGTCGCGCGCTATAGCCGCGTGCGGGAATCTCTGGACGCCATCGCCCAACTGTCGGAAGAGCTCGCCGCCCTCTGCAACCGGGGGCTGGCCGGCGACGACGTCCGCCGGTGCGCCGACGAGATCCGCCGGTTGGCCGGCATAAAACCCGCGGAGTGAGCCCGGCGCGGCGCCGAACACACCAACAATCAGGGCGCCCTCTTCGATCTTTGCCGAGGAGACGCCGCAATGAGGCACAACATGGCATTTGAAGGTCTCTCCGAAAAACTGGGCAATGTCTTTAAAAAGCTGCGCGGCAAAGGCCGCCTCTCGGAGGCCGACGTCCGCGAGGCCATGCGTGAAGTGCGCCTGGCCCTGCTGGAGGCCGACGTCAGCTACAAAGTTGTCAAGGACTTCATCGCCGGCGTCACCGCCAAGGCCGTCGGCGCCCAAGTGCTCGAAAGCCTGACGCCCGCCCAGATGATCATCAAGATCGTGTGCGACGACCTGACCGCCCTGATGGGCGGCGGCGCCGCGAAACTCAGCGTCGCTGCCAAGGCGCCTACCATCGTCATGCTGGTAGGTCTGCAAGGCGCCGGCAAAACGACCAACGGCGCGAAACTGGCGGGCATGATGAAAAAACAGCAGGGTAAACGCCCGCTGCTGGTCGCCTGCGACGTATACCGCCCGGCGGCCGTCCGGCAGCTTCAGATTGTCGGCGAACAGCTTGAGCTCCCAGTCTTCGAGCGCGGGCAGTCGGATCCCGTCGAGATCGCGCGGGAGGCCGTCGCCCACGCTGTGCGGCACGGAAACGACATGGTTTTCCTCGACACCGCCGGCCGACTGCATATCGACGAGGCGCTGATGGACGAACTGCGGCGCATCAAGGCCGCCGTGTCGCCGCACGAGATCCTGCTGGTCGTCGACGCGATGACAGGGCAGGACGCCGTGTCGGCCGCCACCGCTTTCAACGAGGCGCTGGGCATCGACGGCGTGCTGCTGACCAAGCTGGACGGGGACGCGCGCGGCGGCGCCGCGCTGTCGGTGCGCGCCGTGACGGGTAAGCCCGTCAAATTCTGCGGCGTCGGCGAAAAATTGGGCGACATCGAAGTCTTCCACCCCGACCGCATGGCTTCCCGCATCCTTGGCATGGGCGACATGCTGACGCTCATCGAAAAGGCCGAGCGCAGCTTTGACAACGAAAAGGCGCGGGAGCTGGAAAACCGCCTGCGGAGCAACCGCTTCACGCTGACGGACTTTTACGACCAGCTGGTGCAGCTGCGCGGTATGGGGTCTCTCTCTGACGTGCTTGGCATGATGCCCGGCCTCGACAAACGGGCGCTCGCCGGCGCGAAGCTCGACGAGCGGGCGCTGTCGCGCACCGAGGCCATCATTCTCTCTATGACGGAGCAGGAGCGTGAAAACCCCGCTCTCCTCAATTCCTCGCGCAAACGCCGCGTGGCCGCCGGCAGCGGCACCCGTGTGGAGGACATCAACAAACTGCTCAAACAGTTCGAGATGATGCGCCAGATGAGCCGCCGCATCATGGGCACCGGCGGCAAACCGCCGAAGGGCGGCAAAAAGAACCGCGGTCTTCCCTTTGGGTTTTCGTAAGAAGGTCTTCCCCTGCCGTACGAGACACAAAAAATAACTACACACTGGAGGTAAAACATCATGGTCAAGTTGAGACTCAAAAGGATGGGCGCCAAGAAATCTCCCTTTTACCGCATCGTGGTGGCCGATTCCCGCTACCCGCGCGACGGCCGCTTCATCGAGGAGATCGGCACCTACGATCCTCTGAAAAATCCGGCGGAGATCCACGTAAACGGCGAACGCGCACTCGAATGGATCCGCACGGGCGCGCAGCCCACCGATACCGTAAAATTTCTTCTCAAAAAAGCGGGTGTTCTCTGATGTTGCAGGAAGAACTGAAAGAGCTCCTCACCTATGTGGCGCGCCATCTCGTGGATGAGCCCGACGCGGTCTCCGTGACCGTGACCGAGCGGGGCGACGACCTCGTCTTGGAGCTGCGCGTGGCCACCGCCGACATGGGCAAGGTGATCGGCCGCCAAGGGCGCGTCGCCAAAGAGGTGCGCACTCTGATGAAGGCCGTCGGCCAGCGCGCCGACACCAAGGTCTCCGTCGAGATCATGGAGTGACGGAGACCACTTCTATGGACAAGCGGTTTTTGGAGGCCGGCGTCATCGTGGGTACGCATGGCGTGCGGGGCGAGCTGCGCCTGAATCCCTGGTGCGACGACGTCGCTTTTTTCTCTGCGCTCAAAACGCTCTACATCGCCGGCCGGGCGTATGCCCTGCTCTCGGCCCGTCCGCACAAACACCTGGCACTGCTCCGGCTCGGGGGCGTGGACGATGTGACGGCGGCACAGGCGTTGCGCGGCCAGGTTGTGCATGTGGACCGCGCGGAGGCCGCCCTTCCGGAAGGCCGTTTCTTTATCCAGGACTTGATCGGCTTTTCGGTGGTGGACTGCGCCTCAAAACAGTCGATCGGCGCGCTGACGGACGTCTGGCAGCAACCGGCGCACGACGTCTATGTTGTGCGCGACGCCGAGGGGCGCGAGCACCTCATCCCCAATGTACCGGCGTTTGTCAAAGAGATCGACTGGCCCGGGCAGACGATCCGGGTGACGCTCATCGAGGGGATGTGACCGATATGCGCGTGGACATCCTGACGCTTTTCCCCGACGCCGTCGAGGCCATGATGGGCGCCAGCATCTTAGGGCGCGCCCGCGAACGCGGACATCTCGCCATCCACTGCCACCAGATCCGCGACTATACCATCCACAAACAAAAGCAGGTGGACGACTACCCGTACGGCGGGGGGCTCGGCATGATTTTGCAGGCCGACCCGCTCTACCGCTGCCTGCAGCACGTGTGGAAAGTGGCCGGCCGCGGGCGCACCATCCTGCTCAGCCCGCAGGGCGCGCTGCTGAATCAAGATACGGCCCGGCGGCTCGTGACATACCCGCATCTCATCCTGGTATGCGGCCACTACGAGGGCGTGGACGAACGCTTCATTGACGTCTGCGTGCAGGAAGAAGTTTCCATAGGCGACTACGTACTCACCGGCGGGGAGATCCCCGCTATGGCGCTGTGCGACGCCGTCTGCCGTCTGGTACCCGGCGTACTGGCCGACGAAGACAGCTTTACGGGCGAGAGCCACTGGGCAGGTCTGCTTGAGTACCCACAGTACACGCGCCCGGAATTTTGGCAGGGGCGCGCGGTGCCGCCCATCTTATTGGGGGGGCACCACAAAAACATCCAAGCGTGGCGCCAGGCGCAGTCTGAAGAACGCACCCGCCTCCGCCGCCCGGATCTGTGGGCCCGTTATCTGGAAAAACAGAGTCGGGGGGACTGATCCGGTCAGATCACAAAATCCCAATACGCATCCTCGGTGAGCGCCGGGGTCTTTGTCGGCCGTTCTACCCCTGTCGGCCGGTCCGTCTTGAACTGGAGTTCCTGGCTCTTGACACTGACCTTCGTCTTCTCCTTCACGCTCGTCGTGATGAAGGCGTTGGAGCCGATCACAACGCCCTCGCCGATCACTGTCTGACCACCCAAGATGGAGGCGCCGGAGTAGATAGTGACATTGTCTTCAATGGTGGGGTGGCGCTTGACGCCCCGCAGCCCTTGGCCGCCCCGTGTGGAGAGCGCGCCCAACGTTACGCCTTGGTAAATTTTTACATTATTGCCGATAACCGTCGTCTCGCCGACGACGATCCCCGTGCCGTGGTCCACGAAGAAGTGGTGGCCGATGGTAGCGCCCGGGTGGATATCGATACCGGTCAGGCTGTGCGCGTGTTCGGTCATCATCCGGGGGATGAGCGGCACATCCAACAGGTAGAGCTCATGTGCCAGGCGGCTCACCATGACGGCGTACAGACCCGGGTAGGACCAGATGATCTCATCCGTCGAAAACGCGGCCGGATCGCCCTCATAGAAGGCGGCCACATCCATCGCAAGCAGACGGCGGATGTGCGGCAGCCGCTCCAAAAAGGCATATGTAACCGCCTCGGCTTCGGCCTCGGGGTCCGCCACCGGTTCTTTCCGGTTGGGGAGCGCCCGTGCGATCTGCTTTTGCAGGTGATAGATCAACGTTTCCAGCAGTTCCCCTACATGGTATTCCACCGAATCGCTCTTCAGATGTTTATCCCCGAAAAAGCCCGGGAACAGCAGGTATCGGAGCTGTTCGATGCTCTCGATGATCACGTCTTTATTGACCTTGTTCGATGCCGAAACCTTGATGGTCTCGGGCATCTCGCGGTAGCTCTCCAGCATGGCACTCACCAGCATGCGGATGCCCTTGTCCGTCGGTTTCCCCACGACGATCCCCCCTTTCCCCATATTATACTCCGGCGGCGCGCACCGTGTCAATGCGGGCATCTGTCCGTCGGAGATGTCCGGGCGCCGCGGCGTCCCTTTTGTTTTCGATTTTGTTTGCGAGTAGGAGGAACCCGCCGATGAAAGGAATCATCACCGTGCTGGGGCAGGACCGCGTGGGCATCATCGCGCGTGTCTGCACCTATCTGGCCGAGCAGGGCATCAACATTCTGGATATCTCACAGACCATCGTGCACGGCTATTTCAACATGGTCATGATGGTCGACCTCACCGAGAACAAAGGCAGTTTCGAACAGACCGCCGCCGGGCTGGAGGACGTCGGCCGGTCTATCGGCGTGCGCGTCAAACTCCAGCGCGAGGACATCTTCGACGCCATGCACCGGGTCTGACGGATTTATCCTATTTTTCATTTTACGGCAAATCGGCAAAATGGGAGGCGGCCTATGATTTCGAGGTTTGAGGTGCAAGAGACCAACCGCATGATTGAGGAGAGCAATCTCGACGTGCGTACCATCACGATGGGCGTCAGCTTGCTGGACTGCGCCGACGCCGACGCCGGCGTCTTCCGCCGCAAGATATACGACAAGATCACGTCGGCGGCGGGCAGCCTCGTCGCGGTGGGCGACGACATCGGGCGGCAGTTTGGCATCCCCATCGTGAACAAACGCATTGCCGTGACGCCCATCGCCATCGCGGCGGCGGGCACAGGCACCGCAAATTACGCGTCGGTGGCGCGCACGCTGGACCGGGCGGCGGCGGCTGTGGGCGTCAATTTCATCGGCGGGTATTCGGCACTCATCCACAAGGGTTCGACGCCCGCCGACAAAGCGTTGGTGGACAGCATCCCCGAGGCGCTCAGCGAGACCGAACGGGTATGCGCCAGTGTAAACGTCGGTTCTTCGCGCGCCGGCATCAACATGAACGCCGTGCGACGTATGGGCGAAATCATCCGCGAGATGGCTCATCTGACGCGCGACCGTGGTTCTCTCGCGTGCGCGAAATTTGTCGTCTTTTGCAACGCCGTGGAGGACAACCCGTTCATGGCGGGCGCCTTCCACGGCGTTGGCGAGCGCGACCGGGTGATCAACGTGGGCGTCAGCGGGCCCGGGGTTGTCAAGCGCGCGCTCGCCGAGGTGAAAGGCGCCGACTTCGAGACGCTGTGCGAGACGGTGAAGCGCACGGCCTTCAAGATCACGCGGGCCGGACAGCTCGTGGCACAGGAGGCGTCGCGCCGGCTGAACGTACCCTTCGGCATCATCGACCTCTCGCTCGCGCCCACGCCCGCCGTGGGGGACAGCGTGGCCGAGATCCTCATCGAGATGGGGCTTGAACAGCCCGGTGCGCCGGGCACCACGGCGGCAGTGGCCATTTTAAATGACAACGTCAAAAAGGGCGGGGTCATGGCTTCGAGCTATGTGGGCGGTCTGTCGGGCGCGTTCATCCCGGTCAGTGAGGACCACGGGATGATCGAGGCGGCGCAGTGCGGAGCGCTGACGCTGGAGAAGTTGGAGGCGATGACTTGCGTGTGTTCGGTCGGGCTCGACATGGTGGCGATTCCGGGCGACACGCCCGTTGAGACGATCTCTGGTCTCATTGCGGACGAGATGGCGATCGGCATGATCAACCACAAGACCACAGCCGTGCGGATCATCCCGGCGGCGGGCAAGCGCGTGGGCGACATGGTGGAATTCGGCGGTCTCCTGGGCGCCGCCCCCGTCATGGCGGTCAACCGTTTCGACTGCAGCCCCTTCATCCACCGCGGCGGCCGCATCCCCCCGCCGCTGCACAGTTTTAAGAACTGACAGGCTTGTAAAATCGCCGACAAGCGGCGGGCGAGACTTTTTACCTGAATCAATATCGCAGAGGAGGCGCAGTGATGAATACAATGTTACAACAACTGCTGCACGACGGCGAGGGGCTGACGGTTGAGTTCAAGCGCTGCCACAGCGAACTTCCAAAAAGTGTTTACGAGACGGTCTGTTCGTTCTCCAACCGCTATGGAGGCTATATCCTGCTCGGGGTCGAAGACAATGGCACTGTGACCGGCGTGGCGCCGGAGGCTGTCGAAAGCATAAAAAAAGACTTCGTATCCGCGCTCAACAACGCACAGAGGTTCAGTCCCACGCTGTATATCACACTCAATAAATCGGAAATGGACGAAAAAATCATACTTTGGTGTTATGTCCCGCTCACTTCGCAGCTTGTGATGTTCGGTGGCAGGCTATATGACCGCGCCGAGGATGGCGATATAGACATTACGCGCAATACAGAGTTGGCGGCGATGATATATGACAGGAAAAGAGGGATCTCTTCAGAAAGTAAAATTTTTCCATATATCACTGCCGACGATATGCTGTTTGAAAAGCTGATGCCAAGAGTGCGTATTCGCGCCAAAACTGTGCGCGACGATCATCCGTGGACGGATATGTCCGATATGGAGATTCTAAAAAGTGCAAGCCTTTACCAAACCAACCGCGATGCTGAAAGAACCGGATTCACACTTGCAGCCATACTGCTGTTTGGGCGCGACGAAGTCATACGCTCGTGCTTGTCCGGATATGTCACCGATTGCATACTTCGCCGAGAAAATCTCGACCGCTATGACGACCGTCTGCGTGTATCCTGTAACTTGATCGAGGCGTTTAACCAAATCATGGGGTTTATCGCCAAACATACGCTCGACAGATTTTATATTGAGGGCGTACAGTCGGTGAGTCCGCGCTCCAAAATCGCCCGCGAGCTTGTAAGCAATATCCTTGCGCACCGCGAATATACAAGCACCGTTCCAGCAAAAGTCATCATCGAACGTGACCGTATCGTCGCTGAGAATTGGTGTTTACCGAAATTGCCAGGCAAACTGGACCCGGAAACATTCACACCACAACCCAAAAACCCCTTAATAGCGAACTTTTTTGTAAACATCGGCTATGCGGACGCACTTGGTTCCGGTGTGCGAAATTTGTACAAATATACAAAAATCTATACGAACGGCGGCGAACCTGAACTCATCGAGGGCGATGTGTTCAGGACAATCGTACCGCTCGTGTTATCGGACATAAACACCACCGTTATCGGACAGATGTCCGATAACGTGTCCGATAACGATATGTCGAGCCATAAAATTCTGCTCGCGTACCTGCTCGCCAACGGAGAAGTGACCGCAAACGAAGCCGCAAAAATCATCGGCAGAACTGACCGCACCGCTCGGCGCGTGTTACAGCAGCTTGTGGACAGCGGCAAAGTAGCCGCCAGCGGCGCAAACCGGAATCGAAAGTACCGAGCGATAAAATAAAGGCGACCCCTGAAAACCCCCTGTCGGATACAGCATCGAGAGATTTCTTAACGACTGGCCTTATGACCTCACTGTTGCCGTCTCGATCGTGCCGCCGCCCAGAACGGTGTCGCCGTCGTAGAGGACGACGGCCTGGCCGGGGGTAACGGCCCGCTGGGGCGTGTTGAAGGTCACTTGTAATGTGTCCTCGTCCAATTGACGGACCGTCGCCGGCTGTTCCGGCTGTTTGTAGCGGATCCTGACCCCAACCTGGACGGCGCCGTCCAGCCGGTCGGCCGCGATCAGATTGATGTCCCGCGCATAAAGCGTCCGCACATAGAGCGCCTCCGACGGCCCCACCACCACGGTGTTGTCCTCCGGACGAACCCCGCACACGTAGTACGGCCGCTCGCCTGCGAGGCCGAGACCCCGCCGCTGCCCCACCGTGTAGTGGATGATCCCCCGGTGCGCGCCCAAATCGCACCCCTTCGCATCGACGAATCGGCCCGCCGCGCAGGCGCGCCCAGTGTAAGACTCGATGAACCGCGCATAGTCGCCGTCCGGCACAAAACAGATGTCCTGACTGTCCGGTTTGCCGGCATTGACAAAACCCTGTGCCCGCGCGATCTCACGCACCTCGGTCTTGCGCAGCGCACCGAGAGGCAGACGGGTGCGCGCAAGTTGGGCCTGCGTCATCGCGTAGAGCACATAGCTCTGATCTTTGGCCGCGTCCAGCCCCTTCTTTAGTAGGTAACGCCCGCCGTCGTACGCAATACGGGCGTAATGGCCGGTCACAATGACGTCCATCCCCATCTCCTGCGCCCGCTGCAGGAAACGATCAAATTTAAGATACCGGTTGCAGTCGATGCAAGGGTTCGGCGTGCGGCCGTTCTGATATGATTTTACAAATTTTTCCATTACTTGCGCGACGAAACTATCAACAAAATTAAAGACATAAAACGGGATGCCCAACCGAAAGGCCACGGCGCGCGCATCCTCCGCGTCCGCCAGCGTGCAGCAGCCTCTGTCCCGGTCCCGGCCGATGTCTTCATTGTAATACAGTTTCATCATCGCGCCCGTGCAGACGACGCCGGACGCCTTGGTCAGCCATGCGGCGACAGAGCTGTCGACGCCCCCACTCATTGCAATGAGCGCGCCGCCGCTCTCCGCCAGTCGGCCGGTGTCTTCCCCGCTCATCGACGCCTCCCCGTGTATAGTACCTTGTTGCCGCGAAGCGGCAACAAAAAACAAGAATTTGGGTTGTGGGTTGCAGGTGCAACCCACGTTAGGGGACGGTTCAACAATCATTCGCACGTGACACTTGAACCGTCCCCAGATTCAAGTGTCATACATGGTTCAAGTATCATACATCCAACGGTGCCCGGCACGGCGTCGAATCCCAAAACGCGGGCACCGCCGGCACGGCCTCACCACCGGGCCAGCGCGTCCGTAATGCCGTCTCCCTGTTTTATCTCGCAGAACGAAAAAGGCAGCGGTCCCTCCCAAGACGGCGGCGACGCCCCCTCTGGAGGCGTGTAGACGACGCCGGGCCGCACGCCAACCTGCCCCCCAAGCCGGGCCAGAGCATCCGGCAATCCCTCTGGCAGCGCCGCCGTAAAGACCACCACGTCGGCAAACGGGCGGTCGGCCGCCAGCTTGCACAGCAAATCCGTCAGAGAATCCTCCGCATCAAAGGGCAACGTGGCCAGATGACGAAACAGATGATCAAAGGAAGGCTTGTCCGACTGCTCAAACCAGCAGACGCGTCCCTCCGTCCGGTGGACAAGATGGGCACGCACATTGTGTTGTAAACAAAAGGAGAGCACAGACACCGCGCACTCCACCATCCGATCGGCCACCTCCAGCGGCGAGCCCTCTTCTCCGCACGGCGGCGGCGCTGTGTCCAGCACCAACAGGAGCGCCGGACTGTTTTCATCCTCATAGAGCCGGGAGATCATCTCCCCCTTCTGCGCCGAGAGCTTCCAATGGATCCGGTGCATCGGGTCACCGTATTGATAGGCCCTTGTGTCGCTGACCGTGGACACATCGTCGCCGGTCCGGTTCGTGTGCCGCGGCCGCTCCTGGACCGTGAGGACGGTGAGGCGCCGGCACTGCGGCAGCGGATGCACCCGCGGGCAGACCGTGAGCGCCACGGACGGCGGCGGGGACAGTCGGAGGGCAAACAGCCCCAGCATGTCTAACACGCGCACAGCGGGCGCCGCAATCTCATACAGCCCCCGATACAAAAAACCCGTACTCACCGACAGATGCAGCGGCCGGCCGGGAAACAAGCGGCCGGTAACGCGGTCCGTCTCTGCGCCCGCTCCGGAGAGCGCCGGCGGCCGACCGGTCAACACAACAAAGAGGGCGGCCGGCAGACGGCCGTTATTCACGAGCCGCATCTTATACCGGGTCTCTGTCCCCTTGGGAATCATCGGCTGCACAAGCCAGTGAGACATGACAAAACGCCGCCGGACGAGCAGCAAGTGCAACAGAGAGAGAAGCGGCAGCGCGAGGCACAGAAAAAACAGCGTGTGCATCACCCGTCCGCCGACAAAGGCCGCACAGAGAAACGCGACGGCGAGCAATATCAGATAAGACACGCGCCGCGTGAGCGGCCTGTTTTTCCGTTTATGCGCCATGGGCCCGCACCACCGGCACAGGGATCTGACGCAGAGACTCCGCAACCAGCGCTTCCTGCGTCTGTCCGCGCAAACGCGCCTCCTGGCGTAAAATCAGCCGGTGCGCCAGTGTCGGCGCCGACATGATCTTGACGTCGTCCGGCAGCACAAACCCGCGCCCCTGGTAAAATGCGCTGGCCTGCGAAGCCCGAAACAGTGCCAGACTGCCGCGGGGACTGGCACCCAGTTCGATATCCGGATGTTCACGCGTGCGACGCGTGAGCGCGACGATATAGCGGTACACACTGTCCTCCACATACACCTGCCGCACCATCTCCTGCAGGGCCACGATGGTCTTTCCGTCTGTCACAGGAGACAAACCAAACAGCGGATTTTGTGCGCCGAACCGTTTGAGGATGGCCACCTCCTCGTCGGCCTCCGGGTATCCAAGCGAGATACGCATGAAAAAGCGGTCGATCTGCGCCTCCGGCAGCGGATATGTCCCCACATACTCGGCGGAATTTTGAGTGGCCATAACCATAAAGGGCGGCCCTACCGGGTAGGTAACGCCGTCCACGGTCACATGGCACTCCTCCATGACCTCAAGCAGACTGGCCTGCGTCTTGGGCGAGGTGCGGTTGATCTCATCGGCCAAGACAAAACAGCTCATGACCAGACCGGGTTTGAATTCAAATTGTCCGCTCTTCTGGTTGAACATCGAAAATCCTGTAATATCCGACGGGAGGATATCGGGGGTGAACTGGATGCGGCGGAAGGAACAATCGACAGACCGCGCCATGGCGGAAACCAACGTCGTCTTCCCGACGCCGGGTCTATCCTCAATGAGCACATGTCCTTCGCATAACAAGCTGAGCAGCATGAGCTCCGCCGCTGTCCTCTTGCCCACGATAACCCGGGAAATGTTTTCGACAACAGCGCGCATCACACTCTGGGGCGTTGGCATGAATGGGTTCCTCCTAGCTGTAAGGGACTCTAACACAATTCCTAAAAGTGCCCGCAGCGCGCGTGTCATCCGCGACGGGCGACAGGTACCTCAGCCTCCGGTTCTGCAAAGAAGGAGTCAAAATCTTCAAAACTCTCAAAGCCATCGAAGGGGAAAGCCTCCTCAAAGGGAAAATCCTCGCCAAAGGGGAAACCATCTTCGAACGGGAGATTGGACTCCAAGAGCAGCACATCCGCAATCAGCCATTTCTCGCCGATCTTCTCAAAATCCATTTCATAAAAAGACGAGAACTCCTTCAGGAATTTCACATGTATGCTCACCGTCCCGACCGCCGAGGTCTCGTCGCTGGTGATGTTCAGATCGTCCAATGTGAACGTCGCACTGCTCCAGGTTTCGACGATGTCGATCAGAAAGTCCATATCGGCCCCCGACCGTGCAAGTAGATCGGGGGTGAGATAGGTCTCCGCAGTCTCATAATCGCCTGTTTTAATCGCGCCGGAGAAGTCCTCAAAGAGCACATTGATCTCTTTCTCGGGGCCGGAGTTTAAAAAACCGCCCCGGTAGAAGAATCCAAAATAGACGCCGGCCCCCAACAGAGCCGCGCCCAGCAGGCAAAAGAGGACTATGCGCAGCGCCTTGGACTTCTTGGCCGGCTGTGCATCTGGCAACCCGTAAGGACTGGTTCCGGGCTGCGCCTGCCAGGCGGGCCGTCCCGGCGAGGCCCATGAGGGAGGCGGCGGCACGGCGCGCTGTCCCGGCGGCGCCGGAGGGCGCGGCGGCCCATAATAGGGCGGCTGTCCGCCATAGGGACCATAGGGACGACCCCCACTGGGGGGCGGTCCGTAAGCTGGCGGCTGGTTTGGAGGCGGCGGCCCGTAAGGCGGCCCATAGGGCCCATGGGGACCGTATGCGCCATAGGGGGGATATCCGCCGCCCTGATGCCACGACGGCGGGGCCGGCGGCGGGACCCATCCGGGTGGCGGCGGCGCCGCCCAAGTCGCGGCGCCCGGCAACGACCACCCCGAAGCCGGCGGCGGCGGCGTGGCGGCCGGTTTGCTGCTCACTTCGGGTGGTGTGTCCGCCGCTGGCGCAGGCGCAGCCGGCGGCACCCAAGACGCCATAGTAATGTCAGACGGTGCGGCCGTCCAGGCGGTCGATTCACTTTTTGGAGGTTCCTTTTCTACAGGCGGCGGCTCCGGCGCCCAGGCCGGCGGCTCGTCCGCCGCAGGCGCTCCCGCCACGGGCGGCGGCTCCGGCGCCCAGACCGGCGACTTGTCCCCCGCAGGCGCTTCCGCCACGGGCGGCGGCTCCGGCGCCCAGACCGCCGGCTTGTCCCCCGCAGGCGCTTCCGCCACGGGCGGCGGCTCTGGCGCCCAGACCGCCGGCTTGTCCCCCGCAGGCGCTTCCGCCACGGGCGGCGGCTCCGGCGCCCAAACCGGCGGTTCCGGCACCCGGGCAGCCGGGCCCGTCTCAGACGGCGCAGCCGCCCAGACGGGCGCGTGCTCCGGAGGCGTCTCTCCCATAGGCAGCGGCGCTTCCGCCGGCTTAGACGCCGGCTGCATCTGAGGCGCGCCGCATTTGATACAAAATCTCTGTCCCTCCCACAGAGGTTCTCCGCATACCGCACACTGCATAACCCATCTTCCTCCCAGTCGCACGTCCACAATCTGGATGCGGACAATCACCCCACCGCCGGCGCGCCTTTCTTTTCTTTTTACCGTCGGCCATGGTCTCTATAACACCTTAACACATTTGCCTTTTCGTTAAAAGAGTTTTGCCCAAATTCCGTAAAAAACTTTCATGAAATCCTCCCCAGCCGCACCGGCCAAGGCAGACGCGGCAGCGTCTCCCGCAGAGGATGACCCGTTGGTTCACAAAACACGGGCCGCGTTATCCCCAGATTCTCATAGGGCACCCGAACGCTGCAAACCCCCGCACACCGGGGCGCCAGCAGACCAGGATTCCAAAAAATAACAATTTCATCCGATGTCAGATAGAACCGTTCCGCCGTGAAGAAGCGGTGTGCCCGCGCGGAAAAGTCGCCATAGAGCGGCGCGCCTGCCCGGCGTTGGGCAGCCAGCAGGTTCTCCGCCGCCGCAAGCAAGCCGGCATACGCACGGCTCCGCCGGCCCAACAGTCCGTGTAACGTCACCGGACAGCCTTCACAGAGATTCCAGGTCTCTGCGGCGCGCCATACGGCGCCCGCGCCGGCATCCGCCTCTTCCGTGTAATCCCGATACAGGGACAGTACGCCGTCCGACAAAAGAGTGACCGTGTAGGACAGTACCGTCACGACAGGTGCAAAAGGCGTCCCCTGCCCGGCGGCCGCACGATACAGGCGCATCGCGCGCCGACGCAGCGTCCGGCGGGCGTCCCGCTCTAGGCGGCCAATCAATCGGCGATAACACCGGTCGATGTGGCGGCCCCCGCGCGGCCACGCGTGCGCCGCCCCCTGCGGCACCGACAGCTCATAGTGAAGGACGATCGGCGCAGCCCCACATGAGATCGCGCCGCGGCGCGTATACGCCGACAGCATCTCCTCCGGTCTGGTCTCTCGCTTCCCCTGTGTCAAATCGATCTCCTCCTCATGCGGCATTTACGGCATACACGGCATACTATGAAATAGGCGTGTTTTTTGTGAAAACGCATTTACTTCTATACAGTAATGCGATAAAATAGTTCAGGTGCCAGAAGTGCATCCGGCATCTGAACCGTAAGATAGCAGTGGGCAAAACCGCCGGCAAAACGACGGACAGCCGGCGGCGGACAAGACGATAGGACGACAGGTGGTATATGATGTCTGCTAAATTGGAAAATCCGCGGCTGGATCGGCTTTTCGAAGCGATTCTTTCTTTGAAAAACCGTGAGGAATGTTACGCTTTCTTTGAGGACCTCTGCACGGTGGCGGAACTGGAGGCCCTGCAGCAGCGCTTCCATGTCGCCGGGCTGTTGTACGCCGGCCGTCTGTATGCGGCCATTGCGGCGGAGACCGGCGCCTCCAGCGCCACCATCAGCCGCGTCAACCGTTCTCTGCTGTACGGTTCGGACGGTTACAAAATGGCACTGGACCGGCTGGGTTCTTGAGCGCCTATACGGGGCTCGCGGCCCATTATGACCAGTTGATGGACCACGTCGACTACGCGGCGTGGGCCGATTTTGCCGAGCGGCAGTTTGCGCGGACTAAAACGCCCGTGCGCCTTGTGTTGGATCTGGCCTGCGGCACGGGACAGCTGACCTGTCTGCTGGCCGGGCGCGGGTACGACATGATTGGCGTCGACAGCTCGGAAGACATGCTGGCCCAAGCACAGGCGAGCGCCGCCGGTCTCGACCCGCCGCCGCTCTTCCTGTGCCAACAGATGCAGCAGCTCGACCTCTACGGCACGGTCGATGCCGCCGTGTGCTGTCTGGATGGGCTGAACTACCTGACCGCCGAGCGCGACGTGCGGCGCGCGCTGACGCGGGTGCGCCTCTTTCTCGCGCCGGGCGGGGTATTTGTATTTGACGCGCTCATGCCCGCTCATTTCGCAGCGCGGGACGGGCGAGACTTTGTCAGCCGCGCGGAGGCCGCCTTCTGCGTATGGCACACAGACTGGAACCCTCACCGTCTGCTTGCGCGCCACACACTCGATCTCTTCGCGCGCGGGCCCGACGACCTCTGGCGGCGCACGGAGGAAACCCACACCCAGCGCGCCTATCCGCCGGAGACATGGCGCCGGCTGCTCGCGGAGGTCGGTTTTGTCGGCATTCGCGCCCACGGCCCACGTGCCCTGCGGCGCGGCCGCACAGACGAGAACCGGATATTTTTCGTCGTCCACAGTCCCGCCGCCCGCCGCCGCGCCTAGCTGCCGCGGATCTCCACTGCGTCCGGTAGAGAGTGGTGTAGACGACAGGGCTTTGTCACTGAATACTTTTTTGTCTATTTGAGGCTCACCCCCTTGATTTTTGGAGGCGAGTATGCTACGATAAATAAGCTGTGTGAGGTGAGCTCACTCGGTCATGTCATATGCGCCCGTAGCTCAGCTGGATAGAGTGACTGGCTACGAACCAGTAGGTCACAGGTTCAAGTCCTGTCGGGCGTGCCATCCCGCAAACCATTGAATCCCTAGGGCCGCAGCGGTTCTAGGGATTTTACTTTACCCTCATTTACCCTCGTTTTCTCCAGTTTTTCCGACCTTACTGGAGAAAAACTGGAGATAGAAAGGCCCTCCTGAGACGGCATCAGGAGGGCCTTTTGCCGAACAAAAGCATCAATCAGACTTACCGGCCTGCTTAACCAACTGGTGCAAAAACACGGCGGTCCCCGCGCACAGCAACCCCTGCACGATGCCGACGAACGCGGCCAGAACGACATCCTGCGAGATATGGAAGACCCCGGCGCCAGGGAATTTTGAATGAAAATATTGCTGAAACCGAGAAAAACTTCTTATATATTTCACAATATTGTTTTCGCCGCCTCCATGCCCTCCGATATGAAACCGACAGGAAGAAACACGAGGAATATGTCGTCATCTCAAATGTCGTTCGAGAAATCACGATTTTATGTTGCGATTATCCTATTTTTATGGTATGCTGTTGCAAACCGATGAATGGCTTGACTTTATCGTCGATTGCAGGAGCGGTAAGCCTCACGATTACGCGATTGTCGAGGGTGCGATGGCCAATGACCAAGTGTGGAACTATATCGCCGATTTCATAAGCGGCGGTTTGACGCGGGCGCAGTTTTGGGTGCTGGCGAAATTTAAGCACCCTACCCACCAGATAGCGTTCTGCGCCACGCCCGCGCTTGACTGCTTGAAATATCTAGAAAGTTGCGAGGTGATAGTATAACGGGGAGAGAGCCGAAGTTGGACAACGATTTATTCTTTGTCTGCTCCTTGATTGAGCATATCGGCAGGGCGACGAAGAACCGCCGCGCCGATGTTGTAAACGCGCTCGGAAAGGACACGCTTGCCAAATGTTTGGAGCTTGCGGACGTGTACCATTGTGAGCCGATTGAGAATACCGCCGCCGAGTTGGTTGAGAAGCGCGGCATTACGGCGGGCGGTTTCGATAATACTGTGGGGGAGTTCAATGTTCCCACGGTTTTTGACATTTCCAAAGTTTACAAGCGCCTAATCGTTGATGTCGCCGAAAACGGCGGCTTGTCTCCGATTGACGCACTTGCCCACATCTATAATTCGTGGATAAGCGATAAAATAAGTGACTATAGGTGCAGCATGTACCACGAAAGCCCTGAATATCTGTATCTTTCGTATCTTGATGGTGAGCCTGTTAAGGACTAAACATTACTGGCGGAGAAAGAAGATTGCCTCATGCGTCCCCACTTTTTTTCACCGCCGCATAAAAACATCTGTCACAAGTGTCAGTTCATATTGGCGGTACTTGAACCGAACTCACGGCTTCGCAGAAAGAAAGTTGGGCGAATACTCTCTTTATTGACAGAGCATGTGGTTCCAACGCGCCCGGATCGTTCTAAGCCTCGAAACCCATCCCCGCGTAAGGCAAAGTTTCGCCACAATCGTAAACTCAACTCTTGACCCTTCATTTCCTCGCATTTTCCCTTAACCTGTTGACATTGGTCTGCAAACTGCAGCAAACCGGAGGTCCGTACGGACCTCCGGTTTGCGTCGCTTTTATTTCGATTGCGTCAACTGGGCAGCGGAGAAACGGCGTCAGGACATGAGTTTTACATTGTTTTGTACTAGAAACCAGACCGGGTGCTTCAAAGTACCATAACATATGGTTTTTTTAAAGATTAATGCTTGACAGACCTCCCTATTCATAGTATAATTTGTA